>JBGPID010000277.1:0-4425 GCA_041484725.1 Geobacteraceae bacterium
GTATGTAAACCGATCTCAATCGTGTGCAGCAGACGACACTCCAAGACTACCGGAAACTCCTCCGCGTAGGGTGCATCCACCAGTTCACTTTTGACAGGTGTCAGTCCGGTGACCGCAAACTTGTCCACATCGCGGCCCGACGCAATACCGCAGTAATCGGCCTCAGCCATCTTGTCCTCACACGCTATCCCCACAGTGAATGCCTTACGTTCCACGATGCTGTTGTAGGAGTAGGTTGCCTTGCGCAGGGCTACGGCCACACACGGGGGTTGGGAACAGCAGATACCGCCCCAGGCTGAGACCATCAGGTTCGGTTTGCCGGCCTTGTCGTAGGTGCCGACCATCAGTACCGGGGTCGGGAAAAGAAGGGTTTTTGCTCCGATTGATTTCTTCATAATATCTCCTGGCGGAAATGGTTTTGCAATACTGGAACTCCGATTCCAGTACAAACTCAAAAGCCGCCTCAGCATGATGCTGACAAGGGCGGCTTTCGTTACTTCGTATCTCCTCGGCGTTCGCACTCCATCATCTTACCTTCATAACACATTAAAATTACGCAATTTTATACACCCATTCGCCCTCCAAGTCAATGGGAGAGATGCGAAGGGTGAAGAGTTAAGTTTGAAGAGTGAAAAAAACTGAATTCATGCATCAGACCCCTGGCCCGATCTATCGGATTCCTTTCAGCACTTCACCCAATGCCTCCATCGGGCTCATAACCCCCACCCTTTCGCTGCTCTGCCCGAACAAGTGGCCGAAGTCATGCCGGTCGCCGGTGGCCAGGATATCGGCTGCGCAGACAACGGCGGCAGCCATGATCGGGGCGTCCTTCATGGGAAGCGGCAGACCTTTCGCCCATGTTACTTTTTCCGGTGAGGGTTCGGGGACAATCGTAAGGAGGGGAAGGATGCGGCCCAGACCGGAAAGCTTTGCCGGCGCCTTCATGGCAAGGTTCCGCCTGGCTTCTTCCAACGCGAAGGCGGAGGTGCAAAGGGAACAGTGACCAGCGTCCGCGAGCTCAAAGAGCCCCCGTGCTCTCCCCCTCGGCGAATAAACGGCGGTGAAAAGTACGTTGGCGTCGAGAAAAAGCTTCATGCCGCTTTTTTCTTTTTAAGGGCTGACTTTATTCGCTTGGCTTCGTCAGGAGTGAGGCGGTCTTCTTCAAGAAATTCCTTGACCCGTGCATCGCTGTAAATTTCCACTGGATAAACAGCTGCCTGGCGCAGGACTATGGCGCCATCCTCGGTTGTTTCCACCAGCAGGGGGGCTTCACCGGTGAGGCCAACCCGCTTCAGAACAGCCTTGGGAATGGAGATCTGGCCTTTCTTTCCCAATTTTACCATTTCCATATGATCGCTCCTTCCAGATTCCGGCTAGCCGGATTATTGGATTATGATACCTCATGGGAATGTTCCCGTCAACGATATAACCGCAGAAATAAAAAGAAACAGGGGCAAGTGGTCAGGGGACAGGGGGCAGAGACCAGTGACGGAGCATATGATGGTTCAGCCCTTGAAAGTGGAAATTTCCCTTTCAAGGGCTGAACCCCTAAGACTGACACCTCCTCTGGAGAGCGTGGTTCAGGCAGATGATTGACGGTTTCCGGAGCGCATCCGGACAAACAGTTTAAGCAGGGCAGGAAAAATTACAAGGATGGAGAGGAGTATGAACACGAAACATACGGTCAGGAGTATACCCATGCTGGCGATACCCCTGTGGTAAGAAAAGGCCAGTGTCGCACTGCTGATGATCATGGTCAGGTTGCTGTAAAGAACCGCGCGGGCGGTGCTTGTTGTAAGCATATTGCCGTCCGGGGGCGGTTCGGTCAGATAACGGAGCATGAACATGATCCCGCTGTGGACCCCGACCCCCAAAAGCAGAGGCAGAACGATAACATTTGCGTAATTCAGGGGAAGGTCGAAGATGACGGAGGTCGCCGCAGTCAACATAATAGTCAGTAAGAGCGGGATCAATACCATGGCCGTTACAAACAGGCTCCTGAGAGTGACGAGGAGAACTATGACCACGGCCACGAGCGCCAGTACAGTGGCAAGGCGGAAGGATGAGCTCACGGCCTTCCCCGTCTCGTAGACGGTTACTGGCGTATCGGTCGCATTCGGCGTAACAGTCTTTACGGCATTTACGAATCGGGAAAGGGCGCCGATATTCATTATGTCTTCACGGGGAAAGACCTGGACACGGTATTGACCAGCGGGTGAGACATACTCTCTGACAAGAGCGCGAGGCAGGTCCGACTCTGTGACAGGGGTGGGATGAAGCATTTTGTCGAGTTTTTGCAGAAGAGGCGGCAGGCCGGAAAGGAGGCTGCCCTGAAGCTTGGCGAAAGCCGCATCGCCATTTCCCGAGGTCTGGACATATCTCTTGAATTCCCTCAAGGAGTCAAGCAGTCTTTCAATCTGCCCGGTTGACGGGCCGGGATGTTCCTTCAGGAATTTTGCAAGCGTGGCTTCCAGTCTGTTCAGGGCAGCCATCTTCTCGCCATATGTCAGGCGTTGCATATTAATCTGGTCCGGGCCGGGCATAAAGAGGGCGATATTCGAGATGATACTGAGTTTTTCCGGCTGGTCTCCGGGCACGAAATCGGCGATAGTGATCGCCGCTTTTACCTCCTTCAATTGCCCGAGCCTTTCGGTGAGTTTTTGAGCGGCCTGTTTGTCTCCGGACAGTACGGATATTGTCCAGGGAGGAGCCTGACTGTTATGGAAAAGTTCCTTAAGTGTCGTGATCGATTCGGATGCCGGGTTGTAAAGATTGAGCGGGTTGTAGTCGAAATAGACCAGCGGCAGTGTTATCGCCGAACAGAGGCCGAGCACCACTGCTCCCGCGATTATGGCCCTGTAATGTCTGTAAGGGAATTCTGTTATGCTCGTTATGGTTCTTCTCTTAATAAACGAGGGAGGCAATCCGTTCCTGGGCCTGAAAAGGGTCAGGAGAGCGGGGAGCAGGGTCAGGTTGCAAAAGAAACTAATGAACATTCCGGTGCCGGAAATAAGCCCGAGCTGCGCGATTCCCGAATAGGCCGTCGGAAGGAAGGCAAAGAACCCGAGGGCCGTTGTTATACAGCTCAGAAAAAGGCCCCTGCCGACCCCGTTTGCAGTCGTGATGACGCACTCTCTATTGTCGTGACCGGCTTCCACGAGTTCCCTGTAACGGAGACAGAACTGAATGCCGTAATCGATTCCAAGCCCCACAAAAAGCACGGCAAAGGTGATCGAAATAAGGTTAAGGCTGCCGATCGCAGCGATGGCAAAGCCCGTAGTCCATATGAGTCCGGTCATGAGGGTGATGAAACAGGCAAAAACGAGCCGTTTGGAACCGAGTCCGATGAAGATCACCAGGCCCACCAGCAGAAGTGAAGCAAATGTGGCCAACCCCACGCTCTGCTCTACCGTTGTCATGTTCTCGTATGAAAGGAGGACGTCTCCAGTCATCCTTATCTTTATGGAACTGTCGAATTTGAGTCCGGATATGATCCGATGTAAAATGAGCGGAGGGGAAGTGCCCATCAGCAGGCCGTTTTTGTCGAGTTTTGGATGGATGATGATGAACTGTCTGCGCTGCTCGGATGTCTCCTTCTCGCCGTACATCATCCCCTGCCAGGAAAGATGGTAAGGGCGGTTCCGGGCCGCGCCAGTGAATGCCTTCCCCACTTGGTCGAGCATGATATCCATCTTCCCCGCCGAATCGCTTTCATAATTGTCCAGTGCGGTGCCGATCAGCGAGAAGAAGCCGCGAAGGCTGTAATCCCGCAATAGAAGCCCCATGAGGGGCTCTCCTTCGGCCAGATTGTCGGAGAGCTCTTCAAGTTCATGGACATCCAGGTAGAGAAGCCCGTTCTTTTCAAAATACGCCCCGCCACCGGGCTCATACACGGAGCTGAATAGTTTCCCCGCTTTTCTAAGGCGGCCGGCCAGGCGCTTCCGTGCATCCATGGCCTCAGCGACGGAGTCGCCATCGACAACTACGACGATTACGTCGGACAATTGGGGAAACTCCCGGGAAAACTGCTTCTCCAGATGACGGAAGGGAAGTTTTTCCGAAATCATGTTCGTGAGGTCTTCATTTATCTTGAAATTTGCGACCGAATAGGTAAGAATCCCAAGAGTAGCAAGTATGAACAATACGCTCACTGCAAGGTGGTGCTGCACAACATGGCCGACCCACCATGCAAGAATTCGCTTCAAATACTCTCTTTTTGGCATAACATGTCCCGTATAGTTTATTTGCAAAAAAGTTAAATTTTATATATATACTAAAAGTTGGAATATTCATACACTTTAGATGTAAAAAAATCAGGAGGCAATCAAAATGACGTATGGAAAATGTTCGCGGATCCTTTTTAATGTTATTGGGTCCATACTTTTGGCGAGTTTTATTTTTCTCCCTGTTGCAGGAGGGGCAGAA
>JBGPID010000278.1:0-4423 GCA_041484725.1 Geobacteraceae bacterium
CGCTGGAAGCAAGGGCAAAGCGTTCCTCCAGCAGGTCGGCCTGGTCCAGTTCACGGTCGGTGGGGAGTTCCGGCGGAGCTGTCAGCAGGGCCGCGGCGTAGTGCCAGTGGTAGTCGATCTGGTCCATGGCAGCGGGGAGAAGCCGGAGCAGCCTTTTCCCGGTGTACAGCCGGCTGATGAATGTGCGCTGCGCCTGCCAGATATCCTGGTCGGAGAGATCTGATTCGCTGACGACGTCCCCTCTTTCTTCCTTCAGCCAGCCCCAGAACTCCCGGAGAAAGGATGAGGGGGAAAGTTTCAGGGGGGTGAGGAGTGAATTGAACCAGGCAACGGCTTTTCCCCTGCTGTAGAAGATGTCGCAGGCCGTGGCGAGCCCGGCCGCCTCCTGCATGGCGCCGGCCGGGAAGCTGGGTGAGCCTTGCAATGTGTAGGGGGGCGTTTTCAGGAAGTCCAGCCCCAGGTCGTCGGCTTTGGCCGCCAGCGCGGTGCCGGGGAGAACCGCCAGGGGGAAGATGTCAAGATGATTGGGATAAAGGCGAAGGGCAAAGTCGATGCTGGCTGAAAAACCCTCCAGGGTGTCGTCGGGGAGTCCGTATATGAGGTCGAAACCGAAAATTGCCCCGGCGTCGTTCAGTAACGCGATTTTGCGAGCGAATTCAACGGAATTGAAAACCCTGCGGACCATTTTGTGCACGTGTGGATCGGCGCTCTGCAGGCCGATCTGGAGCGAACAGTTTATCTGCGCAAAGAGGCGCGCCATTTCGGCGTCGATGAATTCACTGCGCACCTCAAAATGGAAATGTATGTGCCGGGCGCGCTTTTCGATCAGCCCGAGGATCTCCTTGGCCCTTTTCATATCCTGGTTGAACGTGGAGTCGATAACAAATACCTGCGCCACCCGATTTTTCACAAAAAAGTCCAGCTCCAGCCGGACCCTTTCCATGGAAAAGCGGCGGACCCCTCTCATCCCCTGGGCATCGAAACAGAAATCGCAGCCGAAATCGCAGCCCCGGGATATCTGCCAGAGAACGCCGCCGCAGCCGGACGGATCGATAATTCCGGAAAGATAGGGTGATGGTATGGTGTCGAGGAGTTCAACCAGAGCACCCCGGGAACTGACAACCTTTCCTCCCTTAAGGAATGCGATGCCGTTGACTTCGGCGAGCCCCTTTCCTTCGCAGAGCGCGGTCATTGCCCCGACAAACGGGACTTCTCCCTCTCCGAGGATGAGAAAATCAAAGGGTGAGTCATTGAGCAACCCCGCGGGGTCGGCGGTCGCTTCAGGTCCGCCGGCGAAAATGGGCAGATGCGGTTTTGTCCGGCGGAGAGCGATGGCCAGCTCGCGCGCCATCCCCCTGTTCCAGAGGTATATGGAGATACCGACGGCATCGGGGTTTTCCGCCAGAATGGCGGAAAGGCACGCATCGACACCCTGACCAACGAAAAAATCGGATAATGCGAGCGAAATTCTGTCGCACAGATGCGCGTCCGCACTCAGGTATGCCTTGAGAAAGGCGTTTCCGAGAGATAGGGCCTGGGGAGAGGGATATGGATGTATGGCGACAAGGAGAATGCGCATAACTCTTCGTAACTACTTAAAGGTGTTTAGACTAAAGTCTGAAGGCTGAAGGCCGAAGAAAACCAGTCATCCCGAATCAGAACGGTTCATCCATTTTAACACAGATCATCTCCGGTATTTAAGATTCAGGCAGTAAAAAACCTCGCACCTTGCACCTTTTCAAAGTTTGGGTCGGGCCTTTATCTTCGGCGTCCCTTTTTCCACGACCACGACAAACTCCACCTTGCTGCAATGATATTTACTGATAATGGCGGGTTTTTGTTTTTCAATTGCGGCAGAGACCATCTCGGGCGTTATGCTTTTGACCGGGAGGTGGCAGGCCTTGCGCGCCTCGATGAACTGGTGATAGAGCCGTTGCACTTCAGGATTTATGCTGTTCTCTCTTTTCTGCTCCTTCTCCTCTGTGACGTCATGCTCTTTTTTCAGGTGCATTGCCATCTTGAACCGGTCCCGCGAATACTTCCCCTCCTCGATGAGACGGCTGATCCTGTTCCAGTACTGTTTATAACTGTTGAGCTTGGCAATGGTGGCGTTGTATTTGAACTTCTGCATGGTGTTGACTATCTGAAAACCCTGGTACCTCCTTGCCGCCTTTTCCACCTCGTCCAGAAGCTGCAACGGAGCACGTTTTTCCAGGCCAAGGAAATACTGTTCGTACTTGATGATAAGTTCGTTCAGGTTCAGCTCGAAAAGCGCAATCTCTTCAGGTATTCCCATTTCCCCTCCTTCCCGGATTATTTTCCCAAACTATAATAAGTGCTTACCAGGATGTAAAGGGAAATAATACAGTTTTGCCGCTCACCCGGGCCGGAAGATGGCATGATAAGGGAGAACCCGCTTCCAATGCGGAGTTAATTTCTTGACGCGGCAAGGAGTTTTCGTTTATAACTTAACAGGTTTTCAAAATTTCTTTACACCTTTTGGGGATTAGCGAATGGGGAATGTAGCCGCACTTATTCTGGCAGCCGGCAAGGGAACGCGGATGAAGTCGAACCTCGTCAAGGTCATGCACCCTTTGGCCGGGGATCCTATGATTGCCTGGCCGGTAAACGCGGCGCGCGCTGCCGGCGTTGCCAGGACAGTCCTGGTGGTCGGATACCAGGAGGAGAGGATCAGGGAATATTTTGCCGATGCCCGCGACATGTCCTTTGCGTTACAGCAGGAACAGCTCGGGACCGGCCATGCCGTTGGATGCGCCGCCCATCTTTTCCGTGGATTCAGCGGCCGGGTGCTGGTTCTCTGCGGCGATGTGCCGCTTGTCAGCTCCGCCACGCTGCGGACAATGCTCTCTTACCACGAAGCCCGCCGGGCGACTGTGACGGTATTGACCGCCCGCCTGGAAAATCCCCATGGTTATGGCCGGGTCGTCAAGACGGAAGGGGAAATGGTCTTAAGGATTGTGGAGGAGAAGGACGCAACGGAAGAGGAAAAAAATATCACCGAAATAAACACCGGCATATACTGCGTCGAGGCGGAGTTCCTCTTCGCTGCCATTGCCGGTCTGAAAAATGACAATGCCCAGGGGGAGTATTACCTTACCGACATCGTGAAAAAAGGTGCGGACCAGGGCGAGCTGTGTCAGTCATATGCCGTGACTGACGTGGAGGAGGTTATGGGTGTGAATGACAGGGTACAGCTGGCTGCCGCCGGAAAGGTCCTCCGCAGAAGGATAAACGAACGACTGATGCTGGCCGGGGTTACAATCATCGATCCGGACACCGCCTATATCGAGGATGGGGTCGAGATCGGAATGGATACGGTGATTCATCCGAATGTGCACATTTCCGGGCCTTCCACCATCGGTTCCGGCTGCATTATCGAACCGTCCGTCGTCATCAGGGGGTGCAGGATCGGCAACGGGGCGATCGTCAAGGCGGGCACCGTCATGACCGATTCGATCCTCCACGATGCCGTTGCCGTGGGACCTATGGCCCATCTCCGGCCGGGGAGTGAACTCGGGGAGCATGTCAAGGTCGGCAATTTCGTGGAGACAAAGAAGGTGGTAATGGGGGAGGGGTCCAAGGCGTCGCACCTTACCTATCTGGGAGACGCCACCATCGGCAGCAACGTCAACGTCGGCTGCGGCACCATAACCTGCAACTACGACGGGGTCAAGAAGCACCGCACGATCATCGAGGATGATGTGTTCGTGGGGAGCGATGTGCAGTTCGTTGCCCCGGTGACGATCGGCCGCAATTCGCTGATCGCGGCGGGCACGACGGTGACCCGGGATGTCCCTCCCGATTCGCTGGCCATTGCCAGGACTCCTCAGGTGAACAAGGAAGGGTGGAAGCTCAGAAAAAAAACCAGCGACTAGCTGCTGGCCGCTAGCGGCTGGATAGGGGGATTTATGTGCGGTATTGTCGGATACACTGGAAATCAGGAAGCGACCCCGATCATTCTCGATGGTTTGAGAAAACTGGAATACCGGGGCTATGATTCCGCCGGGATATGCACCATTACTGCGGGAAAGGCCGAAATCAGACGCAGCCAGGGGAAGCTCTTCAAGCTGGAGCAGTTGCTGGTCTCCCAGCCGCTCAAGGGGCGGATCGGCATCGGCCACACCCGTTGGGCCACCCACGGCCGCCCTTCCGAAAACAATGCCCACCCGCACAAGGCCGGGACCGTAACCGTCGTGCATAACGGGATCATTGAAAATTATCTGGAGCTGAAGGAACGGCTCAAAGGGCTGGGATGCGTATTCAGGAGTGAGACCGATACCGAGGTGATCTCTCACCTGATCGAGGAAAAGCTGCAAGAGACCGGTGAATTCGAAAAGGGGGTACGCCTCGCCCTCCAGGAATTGCGCGGGTCCTATGCCCTCTGCATCCTCTGCGAGAAAGA
>JBGPID010000279.1:0-4417 GCA_041484725.1 Geobacteraceae bacterium
ATCGCCGTTCCCCGCGACATCGACCCCAAGGTTAACGATGTCGCCAACGTCTATCTCTACGACATGGACGACCTCCAGGGGGTAGTGGCATCGAACCTCCAACTGCGCGCCGAGGAGGCAAAAAAGGCCGAAGGGATTATCGACCAGGAGATCGGCCGGTTCTTCAACTGGCTTTCCTTGCTGGAGGTTACGCCGACCATCGTGGCGCTCCGCTCCCGCTTCGAAGAGGTCCGCCAGGCAGAGCTGGCCAAGACCCTCGCCGGCTGGAAGGATCTCCCGCCGGATGGTCAGAAGCGCCTGGAAGCACTGACCTCGGCCATCACCAACAAGCTCCTCCATCCCCCCACGAGCCTCCTCAAGCGGACCGGCCAGGGAGGGCGGACCGACCTTTACGTGGACGCCCTGCGCCAGCTCTTTGAGCTGGAGAGCGGGGAACCGGCGGAAGAGGAACTGGAAGAACTGGAAGAATAAAACTCAAATCTCAAATCACAATTCCAGACAAAATCGAAATGCTTGAGCGGAAATTTGTTTATTGTTGGTCTGTTTAAGCTCTGGTAATTGGAATTTGGAATTTGTTTTTAAGGCAAAGGAGAAAAACGCATATGTCGTTGAAACAATTGAGAATAGGCACCCGCGCCAGCCAGTTGGCGCTCTGGCAGGCCAACTGGGTGAAGGCCCAACTGGAGAAGCGTTATCCGGGGATGGCGGTGACCCTGATGAAGATCAAGACCATCGGCGACAAGATCCTCGACGTGCCGCTCGCCCAGGTAGGCGGCAAGGGACTGTTCGTCAAGGAGATAGAGGAGGCGATGCTGCGTGGGGAGATCGACATCGCGGTGCACAGCATGAAGGACGTGCCGACCGAGTTCCCCGAAGGACTGGGACTTTACTGCATCACCGAACGGGAAGACCCGCGCGACGCCGTCATCTCCCGCGGTGTAAAATTCGCCGATCTCCCCCAGGGGGCGCGGATCGGCACATCGGCTCTGCGGCGCCAGGCACAGCTTCTCAAGCTCCGCCCCGACCTGCAGATGGTCGTCATCCGCGGCAACGTGGAAACCCGCATTGGCAAGCTGGAGAAGGAAAAGCTCGACGCGGTGATCCTCGCCGCCGCCGGCCTCAAGCGGCTCGGCTTCACAGATCAGGTGGCCGAGTACCTCTCCGTTGACATCTCCATCCCCGCCATCGGCCAGGGGGCGCTCGGGATCGAATGCCGTCTCGATAACGAGGCGGTCAAGGAGACCATCGCCTTCTTCAACCACCCGGACACCGCCCATGCCGTCCGCGCCGAACGGGCGCTGCTGTGGCGCTGCGAGGGGGGGTGCCAGGTCCCCATCGCTGCCCACGGCGTGGTCAACGGAAACGATCTGACCCTGACCGGCTTCGTCGCCTCGGTGGATGGTAGACGTTCGGTAAAGGAGAGCATCTCCGGACCGGCAGAGGAAGGGGAAAAGCTGGGGATCGCCCTGGCGGAGCGGCTCCTGAAAGCAGGCGCCCATGAAATACTGAGCGAAGTCTACCAGCGGGAAGTGACGAGAGAAAAGGAAATACCGGTTTAGACCCGGGAAGGCCTTCTAATACCTTGGTGTCTTTGTGACTTCGTGTGATATAGGGTTTTGATATTGCCTTATAAATCAAAGGCTTTTTCTCACACAAAGCCACAAAGCCGCAAAGAAAGGCAAGTAACCATATTCCTGAAGTTTTAATTCTTCGGTGTTTTTGAAATCAAGAGTCAGGTGACCGGGAAGGCCCTTTCCTGATCGCCGCCCTTAATGTTTCAAGCTCCACGATCTCCTCTGTGGTTGGTTCTTTTCTTCAGAATATATGGTCAAGACATTTATGCAAAAAGGCAAAGTTTACCTGATCGGCGCCGGTCCCGGCGACCCCGGACTCATAACCGTCAAGGGGCGGGAATGCATCGCCAGGGCCGATGTCATCATCTACGACCACCTTGCCAATGAAGCGCTCCTCTCCCTTGCATCTGCCGATGCCGAGTTGATCTATGCCGGCAAGGTTGGGGGGGCCCACAACCGTGAGCAGGGGCAGATCAACGAGCTTCTCGTCGAAAAAGCGCTTGCCGGCAAGGTCGTTGCCCGGCTCAAGGGGGGCGACCCGTTCATCTTCGGTCGCGGCGGCGAGGAGTGCGAGGCCCTGGCCGATGCCGGGATTCCCTTTGAAATAGTGCCCGGGGTGACGGCCGGTATCGGCGCGCCGGCCTATGCCGGCATCCCCCTGACCCACCGGGATGTCACCACCTCGGTGGCATTTGTCACCGGCCATGAGCATCCCGGCAAGGAAACCTCGGAGATCGACTGGGAGCGCCTATCCCTGGGGAGCGGAACGATCGTTTTCTATATGGGGATGAAGAACCTCCCCCAGATCGCGGATAACCTCGTGGCCCATGGCCGCTCCCCGGAAACCCCGGTGGCGCTGATCCGCTGGGGAACCAGGCCGGAGCAGGAGATCCTGATCGGCACCCTCGCCGATATCGCCGAGAAAGCCGGGAAAGCCGGCTTCAAGGCGCCGGCCATAACCGTGGTGGGAGAGGTGGTAAAGCTCAGGGAGAAACTCCGCTGGTTCGACAAACGGCCGCTCTCCGGACGGGGGGTACTGGTCACCAGGGCCGTTGACCAGGCGGGAGAGTACAGCGGAATGCTCGCCGAACTGGGGGCGAGGGTCTATGAATGCCCTACCATAAGCATCGTCCCGCCGGAGGATTGCACGGGACTGGACCGGGCGATCGCATCCCTCAATGGTTTCCACTGGCTGATCTTCACTTCTGTCAATGCGGTAAAATATTTCTTCGACCGGCTCGCCTCTCTGGGGCTCGACACCAGGGCGATCGGGGCCTGTCGCGTCTGCGCGGTCGGGCCGAAGACCGCCGCCGCGCTTCTCCCCTTCGGCGTCAGGGCCGACCTGGTGCCGGCCGACTACAAGGCGGAAGGGGTGATCGCCGCGTTCCGGGCCTTTGATGTGAAGGGGAAGCGTTTCCTTTTCCCCAGGGGGGACAAGGCAAGGGATGTCATCACCACCGGACTTGATCAAATGGGGGGTGAGGTGGTCGCGCCGGTGGCCTATTGCAACGTCATCCCCGATTCCCTCCCCGACCCGGTCATGCAGGCCCTGGAGGAGAGAAAGATCGACTGCGTTACCTTCACCTCATCCTCCACGGTTGAAAACCTCGGCGCAATGCTAGGCGAGAACCGTCTCCTCCATCTCCTGGAAGGGGTTGCGGTTGCGGTAATCGGTCCGGTCACGGCCCGTACCTGCCGGGAAGTGGGGCTGGAGGTCCATGTCGAACCGCAAGAGTATACCCTGGCGGCGCTTAGCGAGGAGATTGTGAAATATTTCGCTGATAAACAACAAAACATGGGAAAGCGTTCTCCCGCAGAGACGCCAAGACGCTGAGAATGACAAAACCTTCAAAGGTTTTCTCTGCGTCACAGCGCCTCTGCGTGAGTAACTGCCGTTATAAGAAAAAATCGGTTTATCACCACATTCAGCATTTTGCCTGAAAGGAGGCATTAACATGTTTTTCCCCCAGTTCCGCGCCCGGCGCATCAGAGGCAAGGAGGTCTTCCGCAACATGGTCCGCGAGACCTCCCTTTCGGTCAACGACCTCATCTATCCGATGTTCTCCGCGGCAGGCCGAGGTATCCGAAAAGAGGTATCCTCGATGCCCGGCATCTACCAGCAGTCAATCGAGCATATCGTTGAGGAGGCCCAGGCCGCCCACGAACAGGGGGTCCCTGCGGTCCTCCTGTTCGGCATCCCGGAAAAGAAGGATGCCGTGGGGAGCGGCGCCTACGCCAAAGACGGCATCATCCAGGAAACCATCCGGGCACTGAAAAAGCAGGTGCCGGGGCTGGCGGTTATCACCGACGTCTGCATGTGCGAATACACGGACCACGGCCACTGCGGCATCATTAGGGATAATGACGTGGACAACGACGCCACCCTGGAGCTTCTCTGCAAGGAGGCGCTCTCCCACGCCCAGTCCGGGGCCGACATGGTCGCCCCGTCCGACATGATGGACGGCCGGGTCGGCGCCATCCGCGAGACCCTGGACAAGAACGGCTTCGGCCATATCCCGATCATGAGCTACTCCGTCAAGTACGCCTCCGGTTATTACGGCCCGTTCCGCGAGGCAGCCGAATCGACCCCCCAGTTCGGCGACCGCCGTTCCTACCAGATGGACCCGGGAAACCGCCTGGAGGCGATCCGTGAGGCGCAGATGGACGTGGAGGAGGGGGCGGACATCATCATGGTCAAGCCGGGGCTCCCCTATCTGGACATCGTCCGCGAGATGCGCAACGAATTCAACCTCCCGGTGGCGGTCTACAACGTCTCCGGCGAATACAGCATGATCAAGGCCGCGGCAAAGATGGGGTGGATCGACGAGGATCGGGTGACCATG
>JBGPID010000280.1:0-4406 GCA_041484725.1 Geobacteraceae bacterium
AATATGACGCAACGGTTGCGGGCTATGGAGATATTCTTTTCCGGCTCCACCACATACGTCACCGGATACTTGACACGTTGGGCAAAATCGGCAACTGTTTTTCGGGCTGACTCTTCCAGATCGTTGTCAGTAATGATAACCCGCACCTCAATCCTCGCGGGGATTCGAAGCGCATCAAGGCTGTCGAGCAGCCTGGCCAGGGATTGGGGTCGCTTAAACGTCGCAACACAGATGTCCACTCGAACGATCTCAGGCGACATTTCGGACAGATCTCCAAAGCAGCGCAGTCAACGTGAATTCGCCAATGACCTGGGCCATCAACCCACCGGTTACTCCGTACTTGTACACAAGGCAGTATCCCGAAACCAGGACGATGACGGCACTGAACGTATTTACAATCGTGATTTCACGGAACCGCTCAAACACCTGTAGTCCCGAGGAGTATGCGGTCCTGGCCGCCTGCAGGGCGCAGATGATTCCCCAGTAAATCACAAGTGTGCCGATATTGCCGTACTCTCCGGGGAAAAACACCGGAATTGCTTTTTTTTGCACGACTGCGGCCACGATGGCATAAGATGCAACGGCTCCTGCGACTGCCAGTGCCGTTTTGAAGATCATGGACCGCACTCTCAGCATCTCACCGCTTTGTCTCAAGTGGGCCCATCGCGGCATGAGTACCCGGAAAATCCCGGCAAGGATCAGATTCGCGGGCGCCAGGAACAATCGCGCAGCCCCTGCTTCAGCGGTAGCGGACGCTCCGGCAAGTGCTCCTACCAGGATAATATAGCTCTGGTCCTGAATCCATGTTACGGACATGCCGGCAAGCGCCCACTTCCCCCCCTGCCAGGCTTCGGTAACGGCTGTTTTTGCTCCGTGCGCCTCTTGCAGTGACGGTAAATGGGCAAATCTCGCAGCGACAACTCCGACGATCAACGATGCGCCCCCTGCCGCCAGAAGGACCGCAAGATGGATGTTCCGGTGCAGCGTCCAACCGGCAACAACCACACCGAGTACCAGGAAAACTCCATAGGCGATGTCGATAACGAGGACTGCCAGAGGAGTCTGTTCCTGGAAAAAATAGCTACGGAAAAACTCCCTGGCGAGAACGCCGATGAACGTCATTGCAACAGTTCCGCTAAGCAGCATTCCATCCCGATATGCGCCCCAACCGGCTGCCAGGACAAAGGCCCCTGCTGCAAACAGAAGCGCCGGAACCACAAAGAAAAGCAACTGGGCCTTTAGCAGTGCGGCACAAAATCGTCCGCGTTCCATTCCCTGGTAAACAGGCGCCCGCACGGTCATCTGAACATTAATAAGGGCAGCCTGAATGCCAAGCATATACATTACTGCCGCGTTGCCGGCGAGATAGAGCCCGTATTCGAGCTTGCTGGTAGATCTTATCAGCCAGATCCCGATCACGAAGTTGAGCAGACTGAGCAGAGATTGATCAGCGACGCTAATGGCAACACGACGCGGCAGATTCACCGCACTCTGTCCCTTGCCACCGTTTTCGGCCACGCGGGTGGCACAAACTCATTGAAGACGGTCTTGCGCAACTCCGTGATATGGGCATCGGTTAATTGCTTGTAATGATAAAAGGCAATCCCGCTTCCGGGCCATCGCTCCCGGCTGAGACGAACGTAACCGGCGAGCGTTTCAGGTTCACGGCTGAGAACCGCCTGAGTTCCTTCATAACCGTTAACCAGCCACTGCTCATCCTGCCGCACTTTTCTTCGATCGACCAGGTCATAAGTAATTTCAAGTATGGTAAACCCGGTGGGGTCCGCCATTGCCAGGCGTGCCCGGTCTGCATCCTGCAGACCAATATCACGACGATACTCCATACCGAAAATCACATCGATCCAGCCATTTTGCTCCCAGAGGGCGCTGTCCTGGCCCTGCAAAAGCAACCACCTGGCCAATGGATAGCCGTCAACGCTGATTACAATCCCAGGTTTGATTGACCTGACGGCAAAAGAGACATCCCTGACAATTTCGCTCACAGCCTCACCATGCCATGCCTCTATGCTCGGAACCCGGGCAGCGGGATCTCTGGCGGCCTGGGCGTCACGGTGCAGGGACCGGTGGAACCGCCGCTCATACCCGGCAGTACAGGTTGGGCACTCACAGGTGCCTGCGCTTCGGATATAATCAAGATTGATGCCGTCAACCGGATACCGCCTTACCACATCGACAATCAGATCTTTCATGAATCCGCGAAACTTTGCATTATGGACGTCATACGAATCGGGCGGCGTTTCGCCGGAAAAGAATTCGGGGTGCCGGTCATCTAGCCGCAAGGCCACCGTAAACCAGGGATGCACTTCGATACCTTGCGCGTGGGCCTGCTTCAACAGGTAGTCGAGCGGATCATCAGCGGATTTAACCCTGGCCGCAATCATCGGCTCAATGTGGGCAAAACGGGTGGCGAAATTGGCGCCCCGACCATGCCAGACACACGGGATATAGACATTGAATCCGGCCTTTGCAATCCGTTCGACAATCTCGTCAGTCGCTTTTCTGGATGTAGCCCATTTGATGTCTTCATCGAACAAAACCCGCCGCTCCCGCTTGATCTCAGCATCTGAAGTGGTAGATTTTCCCTTTTCCCCTGTCTCGGAAAACGAAAAAGCCACACACAAAAACATCATGATTACCCAAAAGATTCCGTAACGCATCATGTCTTCTTACATCTTGCAAGACGTCCCCACCGCAGGGAAACCGCACGCAGCACTGAAAACGGAAGCGCCCTCAGCAAGGGTCGCAGGGGCTGCCTGTGCGGGTCGTTAGTTTCCATCCATTTGCGCGGATGAACAACTGGTCGCGGAGGCGGGGGGTTTCTTTCATACTCCTGGCGAAGAAGCGGGTAGTCTTGCAGCCGGTCCCGATCCACATAGAGTATGGTGTTCTGGGCATAATAGTAGGCGACCTGCTCGTTCTCCCAGATGCGCGGCCGGATACAGTCGAGCGCCAGGAATCCGGACCTGGCGAAAAGTTCCGCCCAGTACCCCGGCCACTGCTCGTTAATGTGTTTGTCGCCACCCTGATAAGGGATCGCCGCTGAAAAAAGAATTGCCGGCCCAAAAGAGGTGAGCGCGTTTATGAACGACGCAGCATGCGATTCCGGCAAATGTTCAGCCACCTCCATGCATAAAACCAGGTCGTATCGGCCGGAAACATCCAATTCCTTTGCCAGGTCCCGCCCCAGGAAACGTTCCTTTGGAATGTGGAGAAGTGAAAAATTCACATAATCGCCATCAACTCCAAGAATCTCCTCGACCCCGTTCTCTCGAAACACTCCCAGCCAGGTCCCGAGACCGCACCCAACGTCAATGACCCTTTGCGGCCCGATCAGTTGCATAACCAGAGGAACTAGGACCTGTGCCGATCGACGTGATTCATCCTCATAGGTCTGATAGAATTGAGGTGTATATGTAACGCTCATGTCCGCCTGCGATTCACTCCCCATCCTCATTCAGGAGGATCTCCACCTTCGCTGTCTCCCTCAGCCGTTTCAGATAAAGGGACAACTTTCTTGACGCCTCTTCCCTCTGCAGGATCTGCCGGATCTTCTCCTTTACGCTTGCAAGCGGCTCCTTCAGATCATTCCGATGACCTTCGTAGTAGGAACCGATCTCATCTTCGGAGACGCGGACCTTTTTCATGAATTCATCGTCGATGAACCGCTGGACGGCCATCCCCCGTTCAATCTGGGATCTAACTGCCGGTTCGGAAAGACCCATCTGTCCCAGGGTGGCGTTGAACTCCCCCTCCTTGGGAAACTGTTTCTTAAGTTTGTCCACCTCCCCGTTGACGGCCTTTTCCGGGACCTTTATGCCCCGCTTTCCGGCCTCCTGATAGAGGAGTTCACGGGCTATCAGGCTTTCCAGGGCCTGCTTCCTGTTGCGCGCGGATTCAGCCGGGTCGTGGCTCTTTTTATCTACGCCGCGCAGACGTTCAACCCGTTGCAATTCATCGTGATAATCCGCGCCGGTTATGACCGCTCCGTTTACCAGCGCGGCTTTTCCATGGGAAAGGTCAACGGCGGCAAAGGCCGGCGTGTATCCAAAAGCGCACAAAAGCACGGTTATCAGGCAGATCGATTTCTCAAAACGCAAAAACATGCAGTATCCTTTTCACAAAGTCAAACCGGCACACAGATTAATACGGATTTGACGGATAAAATCAGATAGACCATAAATATGCTGTTCTCACACAAAGCCACGAAGCTCACAAAGGAAAACAGATATCCGGCAACATTATTGACTCAACTTTCGCAGATAAGTTTCAGACCGTAATGCCTTGATATATTTACACTTTGCTCGTATTCTGGGGCCAAAAGTACTAATCGCTCTCTGAAAACTCTTGGTAGTGTTTCAACAAAACGCTCAATCAATCGTTGCACC
>JBGPID010000281.1:0-4404 GCA_041484725.1 Geobacteraceae bacterium
AGCTTCCGGAGTATCTGATAAAGCCCGCCCGGTCTGTCCGGCACCTCAACTGCCACCACTTCGGTCTTGGTGACGGTGAATCCCTTCTCTTTCAATACGGCTTTGGCTTTTTCCCGGTCGTTGACAATGAGCCTTAAGATACCGAAATCGGAGGTGTCGGCCAGCGAAAGGGCACGGATGTTTATCTCCGCATCCCCCAGAATGCGTGTAACTTCGGCAAGACGTCCTGACTTGTTTTCGATAAACACCGAAATCTGTTCAGCCTTCATTTTCCCCCCTGGTAGGGACAGACCCGCGTGTCTGCCATGTTTTTATGGGCGCACAGACGGGTGCGCCCCTACCGAACCCGTTACACGATCTTCCTGTTGTCAATCACCCTCTTGGCCTTGCCCTCACTTCTGGCGATGGTTCTGGGCTCAACCAGTCTGGCCTTGCAGGTTATTCCGAGAATATCCTTGATTTTCGTCTCGATGGTTTGAGAAAGGTTCTGGAGGTGTTTAACCTCGTCGGAAAAAAGCTTTTCATCGACTTCCACCTGCACTTCCAGGGTATCCAGATTCTCCTTGCGGTCGACGATCAACAGGTAATGGGGCTCGACACCTTCTATTCCCATGATGATCGATTCGATCTGCGACGGGAAGACGTTGGCGCCACGAATAATCAGCATGTCGTCGCTACGGCCGCTCATGCGGGCTATCCTGGCGTGGGTCCGGCCGCAGAGACAAGGTTCGTAAGTTATACTGGTAATGTCCCTGGTGCGGTAGCGGATCAGCGGAATACCTTCCTTGGCGATAGTGGTTATTACCAGTTCTCCCTTCTCCCCGGCCGGCAGGGGTTCACCGCTTTCCGGATCGATTATCTCCGGGATGAAATGATCTTCCCAGATATGGAGTCCCTTTTTCGCTTCCCGGCATTCGATGGCGACACCCGGTCCCATTATTTCCGAAAGGCCGTAGATGTCGATGGCGCAGAGGTTGAGTTTTGCCTCAATTTCATTCCTCATCGTCTCCGACCAGGGTTCGGCGCCGAAAATCCCCACATGGAGACTCAAGTCACGAAAATCGACCCCCTCTTCCCTGGCTGCTTCAGCCATGAACAGGGAATAGGAAGGGGTACAGGTCAGGACCGTAGAGCCGAAATCCTGCATGATCATGATCTGTCTCTTGGTATTCCCGCCGGACATGGGAATTACCGATGCCCCCAGTCTTTCCGCTCCATAATGCGCCCCGAGACCCCCCGTAAAAAGACCGTAACCATAGGCGTTATGGATGATATCCCCCTTGTGTACCCCGGCGGCGACGAAGGAGCGGGCCATAAGTTCCGACCATGCGTCGATATCTTTCCGGGTGTAACCGACCACTGTCGGTTTGCCGGTGGTTCCGGAAGAGGCGTGAATACGGACGATCTCCTCCATCGGCACGGCAAAGAGCGCATAGGGGTAACTGTCGCGCATATCCTGTTTGTAGGTAAAGGGGAGATTTTTCAGGTCATCGAGGCTTTTTATACCGTCGGGAGTGATCCCTGCCTTGTCAAGGGAGCCTTTGTAAAAAGGAACATTTTTGTAAACTTTCTCCAGCGTGTTTTTCAAACGTTTCAGCTGCAGCGCTTCAAGAGCAGGGCGCGGAAGGGTTTCAAATTCTTCGTTATAAAACATGGCAAACCCCGAATAAAATAGTTAAACAGTTAAACAGTTAAACAGTTAAACAGTTGAACAGTTATCAGGGTTTCTACTGTTTAACTGTGCGCTGTTCAACGGTTCACAGCTTTCTTCCGGCCAGAAATGCCTTCCTGTTCACTTCGAACGCCTTGGGAGGCACCATTTTCTCTATGGCCTTCATCCAGTACTCTTCAGGGATATCGAGCCGCTTTGATACCGCGCCGAGGAGAGCGGTATTGGCTGTGCGCGGGTTCCCCGCTTCGTTGGCCAGTTTCAATCCGTCCACCAGGAGAAAATCGGGGAAAAGCGACCTGATCTTTTCCGCCAGACCTTCCGGGTAATTCTCTTTACCGCTCAAGACCGCGGGAGGGGGTATGCAGAGGTCGTTGGCAATAATTGATGCGCCTTTTTTCAACAGGGAAAGATATCGGCAGGTTTCCAGGAGTTCGAAGCCGAAGAGGATATCCCCCTCCCCTTCCGGAACTATGGGAGAGAATACCCGGCTCCCGTACCGGACATGGGAAACGACACTTCCCCCGCGCTGGGACATCCCGTGGATTTCGCTCTTCTTGACGTCAAAACCCGCGAGCATGAAGGTTTCGGATAGTATCTCCGATGCCAGGAGGATTCCCTGCCCCCCAACACCTACCAGAAGTATATTGGTTATTGCGCCGCTCACTTTACCCTCTCTATTGCTTCGAATTTGCACAACTGGCGGCAGACATCGCAACCGGAACAGAGAAGATTATCGATAACGGCCTTACCCTTTTTCCCATCCACGGTTTTCCAGACAAGAGCGGGGCAGCCGATTTTCAGACAGCTGCGGCACCCCGTGCAGTTTTCTTCCGTAACGGTCAGAACCGGGCCCCTTGTGAAAACACCCGCCCTCTTCACAAGCACACAGGGCCGGTCGGTGACGATCACGGAAGGCGCGGGCCGGTTCATCTCCTCCCTGATGGCGTTTTTTGTCGCAGCGAGGTCGTAGGGGTCGATTGTCCGCACATTCCTGACTCCCATCGCCTTGCAGAGTTCCGCTATATCGATACGGGAAGCGGGCTGATCCTTCAGGGTAAATCCGGATGCAGGGTTTTCCTGTCTGCCGGTCATGGCGGTAATGCGGTTGTCGAGAATTATGACGGTTGCCGGCACATCGTTGTAGACCATATCCATCAGACCGTTTATGCCGGTATGCAGAAATGTGGAGTCGCCGATAACGGCAACGACCTTCTTCCGTTCCTCCTCTGAAACAACCTTGGTTACGCCGATGGCCATGCCGATACTTGCCCCCATGCAGATGCAGGTGTCCATGGCGGAGAGCGGCGGCATGAAGCCAAGGGTGTAGCAGCCTATGTCACCGGTTACATAGGCCTTCAACTGGTTGAGAGAAAAGAATACACCGCGATGGGGACAGCCGGGACACATATTGGGTGGCCTGCCGGGGAGGGACAATCCCTGTAATTGAACTTTCCCGGCGGAGATAGGGTCCGACCCGACAATGCCCGCCTCTGCAAAGGCGTCCCTTATCCGCCCCGGCGTCAGTTCACCGCAGATGGGGAGCAACCCCTTACCAATAACGGCTATGCCGGCCGCTTTTACCTGCTCTTCGATGAACGGATCGAGCTCCTCGACAACGTACAGCCTCTTCACCCGGGAAGCGAATTTTTTTATAAGCTCGATCGGGAGAGGATAGACCATACCGAGTTTCAGGGTGGAGGCGTCGGGGAGAACTTCACGCACGTACTGATACGGGACCCCGGAGGTTATAACGCCGATTTCCTTACTGCGCATCTCCATCCTGTTTATGTCCGAGTTCGCGCCGTATTCGCCAAGCTTTTTTACGCGCTCCTCGACCAGGGGATGCCTGACCCGAGCATTGCCCGGCAGCATGACGAGCTTTGCCGCGTTCCTCACGAGTTTCGGTTCCGGCAGCCCCTGAACCGGCTCACCGAGTTCGACGATGGACTTGCTGTGGGAAATGCGGGTAGTGGTCCTGAGCATCACCGGGGTGTCAAACCGTTCGGAAATTTCAAAGGCGAGCAGGGTGAAATCTTTACATTCCTGTGAATCGGCCGGCTCCAGCATCGGTATCTTGACGAATTTGGCGTAGTTGCGATTATCCTGCTCGTTCTGGGAAGAGTGCATCTCCGGATCGTCGGTGGTCACCAGCACCAGCCCTCCATTTACACCGGTGTACGAAAGGGTAAAGAGCGGGTCCGCAGCTACATTCACTCCCACATGCTTCATGGCGACAAGCGCCCTGCCGCCGCCAAAGGAGGCGCCGATACCGATATCCAGCGAGACCTTCTCATTGGGTGACCATGAGGCGTTGATCCCTTCATACTGGATGATATTTTCCAGGATTTCCGTAGAGGGGGTGCCCGGATAAGCAGTGGCAACCTTTACACCAGCTTCAAAGGCGCCCCGGGCAATTGCTTCGTTTCCCGATAATATTCCTTTCATGACCTGCACTTTCCTATATCAATTCATGGTACAAGATCGCACCATTGATATAAAAATCATTTAATAAGGATAAAATTCGTTTGTAGTCCCGCATGAGACCGTGATATTTAGAGCTTGCTGTCCTTTGACCGCAAATAAAATCAGGGAATTACCAACCGTAATCAGCTTTGGAAATATACAAGATCATAACCATTCATGTCAACAGTTTATAAGAGACGCTAATAAACATATCGTGCCTTAACCGCAGACTCCCAGCAGCACCCCCTCCAGCAGTCCGAAGTCGCTTA
>JBGPID010000282.1:0-4398 GCA_041484725.1 Geobacteraceae bacterium
CTTCAGTCTTCTCTTTCTTGGGCATGCCACCCAGCCATTTGAAGTAGCGTTTTATTTCGCCGTAGAAATTGTGGGCGGAGTAACGATAGCAGTCCGCCTCGAGTACATAGCCGCAGAGCCAGGGTGTGGCGACGCGCCGGGTCGCCCCGCCGAGTTTGGAGATGACGTAGGTGACCAGGAATACCAGTCCCAGGACTACCATGAGCGCGAGCGGGGCGAACAGGGCGGTGCCGTTTACGGCATCAAGCCCGACCAGGGAGCCGCTCATCATCGGTGCGGCGTCGGCCAGGGTGGCGCCGAACCCCTGACGGCTGGCGTTCAGGGCATGCTGTATGACCCAGTAAGCGCAGGCCGGAATGATCCCCAAAAGGATACAGACCGCCGCCAGGAGCACCTGCGGCAGTTGCATTATCCAGCCGACTTCAAGCGTGCCGTGCTTCGCTGCTTGCTCACTCACCAGTTTGCTGGTGCGCGACAGGAAACTCACGCCGAAGAACTTGATGAAGGAGGCGAGCGTGAGTGCGCTGGTTAAGATGGCGATGACCGCGCATACCGCGAGATACTTGGCAGACCCGCTTCCCTGGACCGCTGCTACGTATATGCTCCACTTGCTCGCGAAGCCGTTGAACAGAGGCACGCCGGAGATGGAGAACGACGCCACAAGCGCGGTTAAGGCGGTAAGCGGCATGTATTTCATCAGCCCGCCCAGTTTGTTGAGGTCTTGCGTGCCTGTGGCGTAAAGCATGGAGCCTGCGTTGAGGAACAAAAGGCCCTTGAAGAGACCATGGTTAAATACATGAAACAGCGCGCCGCAAATGCCTATGACGGCAAGGGTTGCAAGTCGCGGATCGGCGCTTGACGGCAACAGGGCCATGCATACCCCGATCCCCAGAAGGATGTAGCCTACCTGGCCAATGCTGTGAAAGGCTAAAAGACGTTTCGTCTGCTCCTGCTTGAGAGCCTGCATGGTGCCGGTGAAGAGGGTGACGGTGCCCAAAAGGGCGACGACCATACCCCACCGCGCGAGGGGGAAATCAGGGAGCGCGTTAACCGGCACAAGCCAGAGGAAATAACGGATGAGACCATAGACGCCGGTCTTGATCATTACGCCGGAGAGCAAGGAGCTTACGGGTGACGGTGCGGCAGGGTGCGCGTCCGGCAGCCATATCTGGCCGAACGGCCACATGCCGGACTTGATCCCAAAACCGACGAGGAAGAGCGCAAAGGCCAGAGCGGCAACTCCGGGCGTGGCGCTCAAAAGCGCGGGAAGGTTGGCGCTCACCGTGTCAAAGTCATATTTAAGGCCCGCGCCGACCCCTGCCGATCCGCCAGTGGCGCTGATCAAAGCCGCTCCAATCATTGCCGTGACGCAGGCAATCTGCATCATGATTAAATATTTGTTCGCAGCGCGGACGTTGGCCGGGATTTTATGTTCAAAGCGGATAAGCACGTAGCTCGGCAGTGTCATCATCTGCCAGAAAATGAAGAAGAACCACATCATGTCCGTGGTGCTCACCAATCCATACATCGCGCCGACAAAAAGGAGGAAGTTCGGATAGTAGCGCGCCACATTGTAATCCTCGTAGTGCCGCATGTAGGAAATGGAATAAAACGCTGCCGGCAATGCGATGAAGGCGATCAGAGCCAGGAATATGGCCGTCAAACCGTCCACATAGAAACGCAGTTCAAAGCCCGTGCCCGGCATTGTCCAGAACGTGGCGGGGTGAGGCGAAGGTCCGGCCGTCAGCACACCGGCGACAGCGGTGAAAATAAGGACGGCTGCAGCCGCGGTTGTGAGAAACGCCAGCCAGCCGGCTACACTCTTGTTTTGCGAGACCAGGAGCGTCAACACCGCCCCGCATATGCTGATCAGGATCGAATAGACAACTGCTTGTTCAGGACTTATTATCATACGCTTACCCTTTCCTCTTTGCGCGAGTCGCTGGTTTGGATTGGTCCGCTTCCGGTCCAGACGGTCACTGCTTCAGCTGTTATTCCTCAGTTCGATTATCATGGTGCTCAGAATATCGAGAGTTTTCTTAACGACCGGCGAAAGTTCTCCCGTGGATTTCAGGGATTCGGGTTGAACCCCCAGCAGATGCGCCCTGGTTTTGCCCTTCTCCTCGACCAGTTTTGCCAGAAGACCCAGGGAAATTTTGTGGGTCGATATCTGCGGGAAGCGGGCGGCCATCTCCTCGGCGTTCAGGAAGACCACCGAACCTGCCGGCGCGCCGAATTCGGCGGCATCGAGGAAAATAAGATAATCAAAGTCGTCGGCTATAGCGCTGTCGATGAAACGCTCCGGCATGGTCCCGGCGACTATCACGTCAGGCACTCCGGCTGCAACGAGCTTCTTCGCTAGCCGTACACCCAGGCCGTCGTCGCCGTAGTCGATATTCCCCAACCCCATAAGGCAAAGGCGCCCCTGGAAGCATTCTCCCAGTTGGCCGCGCAGATCCGGCATCAGATTTTCTCTCCGAGCTTTTTGATCTGTTCGAAGGTGAAGACCGGGCCGTCCATGCAGACGTAAGCCACGCCGATGCAGCAGTGGCCGCATTTGCCCACTCCGCACTTCATGTAGCGTTCCATTGTCGAGACGATGTTCTTCTCCTCGAAGCCCAGTTCAAGAAGGTCCTTGATGACGAAACGGAACATGATCGGCGGACCGCAGACGAAGGCCACGGAGTTGTCCACAGGAACCGTTACCCCAGGCTTCTTGAACAGGCTCCCCACGACACCTACGTTGCCGGTCCAACCCTCGGCGGTCCGGTCTACGGTGAGGGAGCAGTCGACACCCGCCGACTTCGCCCATTCCGCCAGGTCGTCCACGTACATAAGTTCCTTGGGCGACTTGGAACCGTAGTAAATCTGGATCTTGTCGAATTTCTCCCGGTGGGCGAGCGCATAGATTATGCACGAGCGAAGCGGTATCAAACCGATGCCGCCGGCAACGAAGACGAGGCTCTTCCCGTAGTACTCTTCCATGGGGAAGCCGTTGCCGTAAGGACCCCGCACGGCAAACTTGTCGCCCGCCTTCAGCTTGTGCAGCGCCGCGGAGCAGGTGCCGACCGTGCGGCAGGTGAAGAAGACCTCGTCTTCCGTCGGGCTCGGCGGAAGTGACAGGGGAAACTCGCCGATCCCGAAGAGGGAGACCTGGGCGAACTGGCCGGGACGGAACTTTTTAAACGCAGCTTGCTCCGCCGGGTCCTCGAAGTGCCAGTAGAATGTCTTGACGTCTTCGATATCGTCGGTCACCCGGTCGATAATCGCGCTCTTCGGCAGATAAATGTTTTCAGTGGTTGACATGCTAGTTACTCTCCTCAGTTGCGCGGCGGATTATTTCCACCGTGCTCGGCATCCCGACGTCGCCGTGGCAGGCGACATGGCAGCGACCGCAGCCGACGCAGGCCATCGAGAGTTCACGTTGGATAAAGTAGTGCGCCAGCTTGCGGAAAAAGCGACGATTGCGCCGGTCGTGGATGGCCTTGCGCGGGTTGTGGCCGCCGGCCATGCGCGTGAAGCCGCTTAAAGCGCAGGCGTCCCACATGCGGACGCGTTCGATTTCGTTTTCCCCGGTCTTCCGGTCGGTGACCGTGAAGCAGGTGCAGGCGGGACAGACATAGGTGCAGGCGCCGCATTCGAGGCAGCGGTTGCCGATCTCTTCGAAGGTCTTGTCCAGTATCTCTCCCTGGGAAACATAGCGGACCGTCGCCGAAAACCAGCTGGTGGTGCTCTTGAAATGCTTGCGTACATCTTCCAGTATGTCGTGGCGCTTTTCTATGTGGGACTTTGTCCCTTTTCTGAATATCCCGTTGGCAAACAGCGCCTCGCCGGCGGGTGAGCCGGCCACCGCCATGAATTCATCGCCCAGATCCATGAGCTGAAGGTCGAAATGGGCGCGCGCCGCAGGGCCGGTGTCGGGGCAGGGACAGAAACATTCGTCGCTTATGTCAAGATTCTTGTCGGAGCAGACAACGTTCACCAGAAACAGGTTCTTTCTCCGCCGCTCGTAGTATATGTCGGTGAAGTCCCGCCCCAGATAGAAACGGTCCATGTGGTAGATGCCCGCCACGTCGCAGGAGCGGATGCCGAAGATGGCCCGCTTCTTCTCGTTATAGACAGGCTCGATCAGGCACCCGGCTTTGTCCGTCTTTGCCGTCATGAGCCGATCCATCTGCGGCAAAAGGAATCGCTTCGGCGGATAGTAGGGGTTGGGGAGGTGTATCTGTATCCGGTCACGGTTCTCGTCGGTGACGACGCCGAAGAAGGTGTCGCGCCCGAGACCCATGAACGGCGCTATGACTTCGTAACCCTCTGTTCTTAACTGGTCGACTATCTTGAGTACATCCGGACGGTCGAGGATGCGGGCTTTCATGCGGCCTCCTTTTCCACGCAAAC
>JBGPID010000283.1:0-4395 GCA_041484725.1 Geobacteraceae bacterium
AGGATGGTTTATGCCGGCTACTGGTTCTCCCCGGAGCGGGAAATGCTCCAGACACTCATCGATGATGCGCAGAAGACGGTCAACGGGATAGCCCGGATCAAGCTCTATAAGGGCCATTGCCGCACAGTGGGGAGAAAATCGGAGACCGACTCACTCTTCAATCCCGATTTCGCCACCTTCGAGAAAGACCAGGTCTACAATCAGAAGGACGCGGAAGGGTTCATCAAGCTCAATTCGCTGAGGCTCCGCATCCGGTCGCTGATGGCTTCGGCCAAGAAATGAACCTTGAAAATCGGTTGACTCACACAAAGGCACGAAGAACACAAAGAAATCGATGCCTTATTGAGATAAAGCCGTTCTCGAAACGGTGTTCATATGGATCAATAAGAGATTTTGTTTTCCTTTGTGATCTTTGTGGCTTCGTGTGATATCTGCCTTTTTTTGATTTCGACTTCGGTATATTGAAGGTATTTTGCAGGAGAAATGCATGGCAAAGGAAAAACTGTGGGGGGGGCGCTTCACCCAGCCTACCGATAAATTCGTGGAGGAATTCACCGCCTCCATCGAGTTCGACAAGCGGCTCTACCGCCATGATATCCGGGGTTCCATCGCCCATGCCCGGATGCTCGGCAGGCAGGGGATCATCCCGCCCGAGGATACGGAGGCGATCGTGGGCGGCCTGCAGGATATCCTCGGCCGGATCGAATCCGGCAGTTTCGATTTCTCCGTTTCCCTGGAAGATATCCATATGAACATCGAGGCGCAACTGACGCAGAAGATAGGCGAGGCCGGCAAGCGTCTCCATACCGGGCGCTCCCGCAATGACCAGGTAGCCCTCGATATCCGTCTTTACCTGCGTGACGAGATTGCGGAGATCAGCGGCTACCTCGACCTCCTCATCGACAGCCTGCTGTTTAAGGCGGAAAAGCACCTGGGGGTCATAATGCCGGGCTATACCCACCTCCAGACCGCCCAGCCGGTCCTCTTCTCCCATTACATGCTTGCCTACGTGGAGATGTTCAAGCGTGACAGGGGGAGAATGGAGGATTGTCTGAAGCGGCTCAATGTGCTGCCGCTCGGATCGGGCGCCCTGGCCGGTACCACCTTCCCCATCGATCGGGAATATGTGGCGGAGCTCCTCGAATTCCCGGAAGTCACCAGGAATTCGCTCGATGCGGTTTCGGACCGGGATTTCTCACTGGAGTTCCTCTCCTCTGCCGCGATCCTCATGATGCACCTGTCACGTTTCTCCGAGGAACTGATCATCTGGTCAACGAGCGAGTTCCGCTTCATCGAGCTCTCCGATGCGTTCTGCACCGGCTCATCCATCATGCCGCAGAAGAAAAACCCGGATGTCCCGGAACTGGTCCGGGGTAAGACCGGCAGGGTCTACGGCAACCTGGTGGCGCTTCTGACGGTGATGAAAGCCCTGCCGCTGGCCTACAACAAGGATATGCAGGAGGACAAGGAGCCGCTGTTCGATACCGTCGACACGGTCAAGGGGAGCATCAGGATATTCGCCGAGATGATTCGCGAGATGCGGCTGAATATCGACAGGATGCGCGCTGCGGCCGGCGGCGGATTCTCCGTTGCCACCGATGTGGCCGACTACCTGGTGCGCAAGGGGATGCCGTTTCGGGACGCCCACGAGGTGGTCGGCAAGGCGGTGCGCTACTGCATTGAATCGAATAAAGAGCTGCAGGAACTGGCCTTGGCCGAATGGCGGGGCTTTTCCGGCAGTATCGAAGAAGACATCATGGCTGCCATCACCCTGGAAGCCTCTGTCAACGCCCGGAGCGCCACCGGCGGCACGGCGCTGGAGAGGGTCAGGGAAGAGATTGAAAGGGCGAAAACGGGGTAATAGGGTTCAGCGTACAGCGTGCAGGGCTCAAGGTCCCTGGCTCAACATTGTACTTCGAACATTGAATGCAAGTTCCTGGGGAAATCATTATGCAGAGAATCATGATGATAACTGTGCTGGTTCTTCTCGCCGGCTGTGGCAGAAAAGGGCGTCTTATTCCCCCGGAAGCGTTGCGTCCCGCACCTGTCAGCGACCTGCAGATCGCGCAGAAAGGTGAGAGTTTCCAGGTTTACTGGAGCCAACCGGCACAGGGGGAGGGAAAACGGACGATCAAGGACCTGGCCGGGTTCCATCTCTTCAAACGGGAAGTATTGCCGCCGGATGAAGACTGCGAGTCATGTCCGAACGCCTACAAGTCGCTGAAAATTGTTGACCTGGAATACCTGCAGGATGTCCGCCGGATCGGGGGCCGTCTGTATATAAGCGATGCAGACGTTGAAACCGGGAAAACCTACCAGTACAAGCTGCTCTCCTTCCAGAAGGACGGCACCCCCAGCCGTGACTCCAACAAGGCCCGCTGCAAGAAGACCACCCCACCCGCTCCGCCGCGGCTCAAGGCAGTTTTTTCTCCTACCGGTGTTCTTCTGCAGTGGGAGGGAGGGGTTTTGCCGGCAAACAGCAAGGTCATAGGCTACAATATTTACCGATTGCGGGCGGATGCCCTTCCCCCGCTTGTCCCGGTTAACGCCGCTCCCTTGCCAGGGTCTGATTATGACGACCCGCGTCTGGAACGGGGTGTGACCTACACCTATACCGTGCGCACGGTTGCCGAGTTGGAAGGGGTGAAGGTGGAGAGCGAGCCATCCAACGAGGTGAAGGGGGCGCTTGCCGAACCTGATTAGTGCGTGGCTGGGAGCAAAAGCTGTTTGTTAATGTTTTGACTTTCCTCCTTCGATATGCTAAAAATTCTGTTTAACCTGAACAATATTGGCTCTTTTTCCCCCTCTTCCCAATTATTATTCGGATAATGAAGAAGCGCTATTTCCGCTGAATCGGGGCGCGCTTTGCACAAGGAGAGACCTTCGTCATGCACCATTTCCAGTACAAGGGTGACGAACTCTACGCAGAAGATGTGGCAATAAAGGATATTGTCGCAACAGTAGGGAGCCCTGTCTACATCTATTCCCAGGCGACCCTGGAGCGACATTTCAAGGCCATGGACGAGGCGTTTGCCGCCCTTCCCCATACCATCTGCTATTCGGTGAAAGCCAACTCCAACGTGGCGGTACTGAAGACCTTCATCAACCTGGGAGGAGGCGTGGACATAGTATCCGGGGGTGAGCTGTTCAGGGCGCTCAAGGCAGGGGTCGATCCACAAAAGGTTGTATATTCCGGGGTGGGGAAAAAAGATGAAGAGATCGAATATGCCTTGAGCGCCGATATCCTCATGTTCAACGTTGAATCGGAGCAGGAACTCGAACGGATAGACGTGATTGCCGGCAGGCTCGGCAAGCGGGCAGGTATCGCCATCCGCATAAATCCAGATGTCGATCCGGAGACCCACCCCTACATTACCACAGGTCTTAAGCAGGCCAAATTCGGCATCAACATCGAGCGCGCCCTTGCCCAGTATCAGCGGGCGAATGCCTTGGGAAATCTCGAAATCCTCGGCATCGACTGCCACATCGGCAGCCAGCTCACCAGGGTTTCTCCTTTCGTGGACGCAATCAGGAAGCTGAAGCGGCTCATCACCGGTCTGAAAGAAATGGGGATCGGGATAAGATATTTTGACCTTGGAGGGGGGCTGGGTATCCGTTACAGCGATGAGGAGCCGCCGCTTCCAGCGGAATACGGGAAAGCCGTCACCGCGGAAGCGAAAGATCTGGGGCTCCACCTCCTATTTGAGCCGGGCCGAAACCTGGTGGGGAATGCCGGTATCCTCGTCGGCAAATGCCTCTACACCAAGAAAGGTGAGGAGAAGAATTTCGTCATCACCGATGCGGCGATGAACGACCTGGCCCGCCCCTCCCTCTACGGCTCCTACCACGGTGTGCAGGCGGTGAGGAAGGAGCAGGAGGGGACCATCATCGCCGATATAGTCGGCCCCATCTGCGAATCAGGGGACTTCCTCGCCAAGGACAGGGAGATTCCCAACTTCAGGCAGGGGGACCTCGTCGCCTTTATGTCTGCCGGCGCTTACGGCTTCACCATGAGCAGCAACTACAACAGCCGGCCGCGGGCCGCCGAGGTGATGGTGAAAGGTGGCGAGTTCGAGGTGATCCGCGAGCGGGAAACCTGGGACGATCTGATCAGAGGGGAAAAGGTCCCCGCGTTTTTATAGATTTACCAATGATTTCCCATAGAGGAGGGTTAAACCATGTTCACGGGAAGTATCGTCGCAATAGTCACACCTTTCAGGAACGACGTCATCGATGAAGAGAAGCTCCGCGAGCTCGTGGAATTCCAGATCGCGAGCGGCACCGACGGTATCGTACCATGTGGCACCACCGGCGAGGCTTCGACTCTCGACTATGCGGAGCATGACCGGGTTATAGAGATCGTGGTGCAGCAGGTAAAGGGGCGGGTCCCGGTCA
>JBGPID010000284.1:0-4383 GCA_041484725.1 Geobacteraceae bacterium
ACGGTCCCCATGTTGCCGAGGAACTCGTAGCTGGCGAAGTCTTTCCCTTCGGGTATGCCGAGGGCCTTAAGGATGGCGCTCTGGTGGGCGGCGCCGACCTGGTGGCAGACAACCCGGTCCACCTCGGCGGAACGCCACCCCATCTCGGCGAGGAACGCGTCCCAGGTGCGCCGGCCGAGTTCTACACCGTAATTCAGGACGTTTACCGCGTCGGTGCGCATGGACTGGATGAATCTTCCCCTGCCGTCGTCATGCACCCCCCAGAGGCAGAGCCCATGGTGCTCTGGGGCTGAGCGGGTCACGCCGCCAAGGAGGCGGCGCCGCCCGGAAGGAGCAAACGAGCTGTCGGAAAGCAGGACCGCCACTGCGCCGGAACCGCCGGTCAAGGTGGCAAGGGTGGCGGCGAAGTGTCCCATGTTCCGTTCCTCTAGCATCCGGGCGATCATGATGTCATTGATCTCCCGGGCGCTCTCGCAGGAGACCACGAGGCCGGCCCTGATCTGGCCAAGCTCGATCCGGTTCGCCACCTCTATGATGGCGTTGAGGACCCCGAGACAGGCGTTGGAGATGTCGAAGATCGTTGTGTCCCCCCTGATGCCGAGCCCGGCGGCGACACGGCAGGCGGTGGCGGGCTCGAACTGCTCGCGGCAGACCCCGGCGTAGATGAGAACGCCGATGTCGGCAGGGGAGACGCCTGCGGCTGCAAGGGCCTTCTTCCCCGCGGCGACCGCCCCCTGAGAGAGGGGATAACCCGGCTCCCACCAGCGCCGTTCGCGAATGCCGGTCAATGCCTGCAATTGCCCGGGCGCGATGTGGAGCGTCCGGTAGAGGGGCTCCAGGCGGGCCTCCAGTTCGGCGGAGGTAACCACCACCGGCGCCAGTTCATAGCCCAGGGCCGTTATAAACACTTTTGCATATTTCATTGCTTACTACTCCATCCGCACCGTAAAATCGTTCATCCGGTAGATCAGCCGCCCGTCCACCCTTAAGTAACCGTCGCCGCAAAGAAGCCGCTCCGCTTCATCGACCCCGGTGATCCAGGCCTCGACCGTAACCCGGCTGTTCGTCGGGATGACCTGCCCGCGGTAGAGCCAGTTGTGGCTCCGCCCGGTGGCGACGGCGGCGAGGGTATCCCCCTCGTGCCACCCCCAGCGCTCCAGGGCAACGAATTTCAGGAGCTGGAGGAACGATTCGAGACCGAGCGAACCGGGGGTAACCGGGTCCTGGTAGAAATGGGCCTTGAAGAACCATTCGTCCGGATCAACCTCCTTGATTCCCCTGATGTAGCCCAATCCGGCAGGGCCACCGTCGGGGACGAAGAGATCGATCCGGTCGATCATCCGTAGCATTTTCTCCGGGAACGGGGGCGCAGCAGGGTAGGGGAGGCTTGCGCCGCGCCCGGTCTCATCCCGTGTCGGCTGATAAGGGGCGGCGTCACGGACACCCACTTGGTTGTCGAGGGCCTCCCTGGAGAAGAAACCGAACATGGTATCCCCCTCGTAGACGGTTCCGAGCCGGTCCGCCACCGTGAAGTCGAATTCCTGGATGATCATGCCGCCACTCGTCGCCACCTTTTTCATGGTGGCAACAACGGTGACGGTGCCGCTTTCCGGGGTGACCGGGCGATGCTGGAGCGCGGTCCCACCCAGGTTGCGGAAGGAGAGGTCGGTCGGGCTGGTCAGAGCGGAACCGACATAGGCGGCGAGCCAGCCGCACGGCTGCAGGGCTGTTTCGAGCAGAATTGCAAAGGGCATGCGTGGCTGGCGCTCTGCAGCGAAATACCATCCATCCGGGGGGATATCATACTGCGCCTCGGCCATGGCGCCGGGGGCCATCCGCCACGGTTCACCCTTAACGGCGGTGACCCGGTCCATGAACTGGTATGGCGGGCCGGGGAGGCGGGCGATTTTCCGTCCACTGTCGAAGATCCGGTACGGCTCGCCGAACCCTTCGGAGGGATTACCGTTACTGTAGGCGAGGATCTGTTCCCTTGTATAGATCGCTGGTTTTTTTCCTTCGGCAGCGGTGGAGACGGATTGCCCTGTCTCTCCGCAAAAGTCCCCAGCTGTTTGCCCTCTCAACAATGTTGTGACCTGCTCCTTCGTTGTTCCTTCCGGTCCCCGGTCCCTGGCCTGCGCCCGCTGAAGGGCTTCTGCCCGCAAGCTGGTCCCTGGTCCCTGTGTTAGCCACAACGCCGACAGCTCTTCCTTCGTTGTCCCGGCGAGGCGCACCGACATGCCGGTGATCTCCACTATCGGCCTGTTATCGGCGTACATGATGGCATCCACCACGGCATAGGGCTCCGGGCGGTAACCGAGTTCACGGATGCTCACCTCGTAGGCAACGGTTCGCGTAGTTTCCAGTACCTGGCCGCGGCAGCTGAGCCGGCTCGCCACGCCGGACACCGGCTCCCAGGCCGACCCGGCCGATTCCGCCACCCATCCCATGCGCAGGAGGAAGATGCGCAGGGTATGGAGGCAGCACTCGTACATGAGGGTGCCGGGCATGACCCGGTCGTCGACGAAATGGCAGGTGAGGAACCAGTCGTCTGGATGGATATCCGCTTCGGCGCGGATCAGGCCGAGGCCGTAGCGCCCACCCAGCGGGTCGAGCCCGGTGACCCGGTGCACCAGGCGCATCTTCCCCCCGGGTATTGTCAGGGGCCTTGTCAGGCCGAGTCCGGTGAACAGGGCGCCGAAACACCCTGCCAGGTCGCCTTCCCTGAGGCGGTCGAGGTGGTCGGCGTCGTATGCTTCGGGGATCATCGGCACGAGTTCTTCCCAATCAACAGGCCTGCTCCCCGTGCGGGGACGGAGATCCAGGGCGCTGCGGATGATCCCCCGACCGGCTGCCAGCTCAACGGCGGTGAAAAAGCCGGCGCAGCCGGCGCGCATGGTGAGGAGGGGTTTCCCGTCCACTGTCGCGTCGAAACGGAAGCGGAAGAAATGGGTATCCCCCTGGCGGAAGAACCGCTCGATGCTGATATCGTAAAGGATGGTTTCCCCGGCTCCGGGGAGTTCCCGGTGGAAGGTGACCACTGCGTCGAGGAGGCGGTAGACCGCCGTTCCCCGGGTGATGAAGTCGATACCCAGGTAAGCGGAGAGGAAAAGGTCCGCCTGTCCCGCCTCAACGGCGATGCAGGTGGGTATCCGCCCGTTGTCCAGGTACCAGGCGCCTGCATGGATGTCGTGTTCGGTCGCAACGCGGCCGCTGGTCATCGATCGCGCTTCCCCCTCCAGCGCCGTGATCCGGTCGACCAGCATGAGCGGCTCATCGGGGAGGCGGACCCGGGTCGGAAAGGTGTCGGCCTCGGCAAAGGCGGGGCCGAGCATCCGGGCAACCTTGCCGCGGGCGAATTCCAGGCACATTTCCCGGTCGAAAAGGACGTTTTTCGCGACAGCGGCAGGAGGCGTTGCCATCTTTCCACTCCCCTTTCCCTCGGGGATAGGGTGAGGGTGGAGGCCGTCCGCACCGGCCAGCGCCTCCTGAAGGGAAAGCTGGAGCGCCATGGCGTCTCCCATCGACCTGGTCAGCTGATCGGCAAGGCGGAGATAGGCATCGTGGGCCTTGACTTGCGCCTCCCGGGCTGCCGCGAATTCACCGAGCAGCGACTCCGGGATCAGCGCGGAGGCGGTCTCCGCAGGGGCGGAACCTGCGTCCGTTCGATCCTGGGTAAACGCGGGGGTCACCCCTGCAATCTCTTGACTTGCCGGAATCTGGGGCGATGTCATTGCGGAACGTGCAACAGGAAGGAGGGGCTGAAACGGTTTTCCGCCGAACCCGACCCGGACCGGCTCCCTATGCGCACTCCCCTCCCCGGGAGGCGTGATCCGCAACCTTTCAGGGGGAAAGAGGGGGTCGAGGTCGATTGGCACCCGTTCGGCCACGAGCCGGCCGAGGAGGCGGAGGAGCGCGGATACCGGCTCCACCCCCGGATAACAGGCGGATCTGGCCAGGTGGGGACGTCCGCTGAGGATGTGGCCGATCATCCTGCTGCACGAGCTTCCCGGCCCCATTTCGAGGAAAAGGCGGACTCCGTCGGCGTAAGCGGTATCGATTACCCGGGGGAAGTCGATACCGTTCACTGCCTGGGCAAGGATGGAATCGGCGGCGCTCTGCCGGTCAACGCTGAATGAGTGACCCCAGGCGCCGCTGTAGAAGGCGACCCCCGGCGGCGGGGTGGTTTCGAAGAGGTGGAGTTCCCGGTATGGTCCGGCAACCTGCCTCGCCACCGGGCAGTGGACCGTGGTCACCCCGTGGAGCGGGAAAAAGCGGCAGCCGAGGAGGGCAACGAGGCGTTCGACCTCCCGGGCGTCGCCGCCCACCACGCACTCGCCGGGGGTGTTGACGATCAGGAGATAGACCCTCGCCATGGTTTCGAGC
>JBGPID010000285.1:0-4375 GCA_041484725.1 Geobacteraceae bacterium
CCCCGTTCGTGGAGGGCCTCCAGCACAAGCGACAGGTTCCCCTGTTTCAGGTAGCGCACCCCGCCGTGGATCAGCTTGGTGCTCCGGCTCGAGGTCGCCTTGGCAAAGTCGCTTTGCTCGAGGAGGAGTGTCCTGTAACCGCGGCTTGCGGCTTCCACGGCGGTGCCGAGACCGGTCGCCCCGCCGCCGATGACGATCAGGTCCCATATGTGAGACGGGTCCTTGAGTTGCTGCAGAAGTTCCTTACGTGTCATGTTTCCTCCTCAATTTCACCCTTCACTCATCACCCTTCATCCTTCATAATTCACTTTTCACTCCTCCCATCCCTTAGCCCGCTCCAGCGCCCTTTTCCAGACTCTGCATAACCCTGCCGCTTCAGTCTGTTTCATGGCCGGGGTAAAGATCCGCTCCGGCTTCCAGTGGCCGGCAATCTCCTTGCGGCTCTGCCAGAATCCGATCGCCAGCCCCGCCAGGTATGCGGCGCCGAGGGCCGTGGTCTCGAGGACTTGCGGCCGGACCACCTGTACCCCGAGCAGGTCCGCCTGGAACTGCATAAGCATGTTGTTGACGGTGGCGCCGCCGTCCACCCGCAGTTCGGAAAGAGATATCTCGGCGTCGTCTTCCATGGCCCTCAGGAGGTCGTTGACCTGAAAGGCGATACTTTCCAGTGTGGCCCTGGCGATATGGGCGGCGGTGGTGCCGCGGGTGATGCCGACAATGGCGCCGCGGGCATACGGGTCCCAGTGCGGCGCCCCCAGTCCGGTGAACGCGGGGACGAGAAAGACTCCTCCGCTGTCAGGGACGCTGGCCGCCAGATGCTCCACTTCTGCCGACGATTCTATGATACCCAGGCCGTCGCGAAGCCACTGGACGGCGCTGCCGGCAGTGAAAACGCTTCCTTCCAGGGCGTATTCGCTATGCCCGCCGATCTGCCAGGCCACGGTGGTCAGCAGCCGGTTCCGGGAAGCGACCGGTTCCGTGCCGGTATGCATCAGCATGAAGCAGCCGGTGCCGTAAGTGTTCTTGACCATCCCCGGGCTGGCGCAGAGCTGGCCGAACAGGGCCGCCTGCTGGTCGCCGACGATTCCGGTGATCGGTATCCGGGTTGAAAAAAGGCCGTCGGCTGTTTCTCCATACATCGTGCTGGAATCACAGACTTCAGGAAGCATGGCGACAGGGAGATGCAGAATCTCCAGCAGTTCCTCATCCCAGGCGCCGGAATGGATGTTGAACATGAGCGTCCGGGAGGCGTTGCTCGCATCGGTCTTGTGCTGTTGCCCGCCGGTCAGGTTCCAGAGAAGCCAGGAGTCGACCGTGCCGAAAAGAAGCTCTCCCGCCTCTCCTCTTTTGCGCGCTCCGGGGACATTGTCCAGAATCCAGGAGAGCTTTGTTCCGGAAAAGTAGGGGTCCAGCACCAGGCCGGTCTTTTCCCGGAAGAGCCCTTCCAGCCCTTGGCTCTTCAGCCGGTCGCAGGTCGCGGCGCTCCGCCGGTCCTGCCAGACGATGGCGTTATGGAGAGGAAGGCCTGTCTGCCGGTCCCAGACCAGGGTGGTTTCCCGCTGATTGGTGATCCCTATGGCAGCGATATCGGCGGAGTTCAATCCTGCCCGGCTTATGGCCTCGGCGGCCACTACGACCTGGGAAGACCAGATTTCCAGGCCATCCTGCTCAACCCAGCCGGGCTGCGGATATATCTGGCGGATCTCCTTTTGCGCCAGCGACCGAACCATCCCGCTATGGTCGAAAATAATGGCCCGGGAGCTGGTGGTCCCCTGGTCCAGGGCGAGGATGTATTTCATGACCACCTCCTGGGTTATTTATTATAGCGCAATAACGGGAGAAATCAGATTATGTTAATTGTCCCCCCCCATTACCAGTTTGTCGGCATCCGGCCACACTTCCCCTGCATTGTCGCCATGTTCAGCCCTTTTCCCGGACAGGTAGTCGTGAATAGCTGCGGCAGCCCGCTTGCCGTCCCCCATCGCGAGAATGACCGTCGCGCCGCCGCGGACGATGTCCCCGCCGGCGTAGACGCCGCGGATACTGGTGGTCCCCTTTTCATCGATAATGATGTTTCCCCACCTGTTCAGCGCCAGATCCGGCGCAGTGGCGGTCAGGAGCGGATTGGCCCGCGTCCCCACGGCGTTCACCACCACATCGACCTGGATGTCGTATTCGGTGCCTGCAAGGGGAATCGGCTTGCGGCGTCCCGACTCGTCCGGCGCACCCAGCTCCATCTTCTGGCAGCGCAGCGATGCTACCCACCCCGCGTCATTGCCGCCGATTCCGATGGGGGCGGTCAGCATGATAAACTCCACTCCCTCTTCTTTCGCATGTTTGATCTCTTCGATACGGGCAGGCATCTCTATTTCGCTCCGCCGATAGATGATCATCGCCCTTTCCGCGCCGAGCCTCCTGGCCACGCGGACACAGTCCATGGCGGTATTGCCGCCGCCGATGACCGCCACCTGTCTTCCGCGAATGATCGGCGTGGCAGCATGGGGGTTACGCCCTGCCTCCATCAGGTTTACCCGGGTGAGATATTCATTGGCGGAGTAGACACCCTTCAGGTTCTCCCCCGGGATATTAAGCATGACCGGCAGCCCCGCGCCATTTGCGATAAAGACCGCATCGTACTCCTCATGAAGCTGTTGCAGGGTCAGGGTCTTGCCGATTATTACGTTGCACTCGATGGTCACCCCAATCGCCTGGAGACGGGCTACCTCCCTGTCAATAATGTTGTTCGGCAGACGGAACTCCGGGATACCGTAGCGGAGGACACCGCCGGTGTCGTGCAGGGCCTCGAAGATGGTGACACCATGCCCTTTGTGGGCCAGTTCACCGGCAGCGGTGAGGCCGGCCGGGCCGGAACCGACTATCGCCACCTTTTTCCCGGTTGCGGGGGGAAGCGGTTCCTGGACCAGCTCCGCTTCGTGAAGCATGGCCCAATCGGCCACAAATCGCTCCAGGTAGCCGATGGCCACCGGTTTGCCCTTTACCTTGCGGACGCAGAGTTCTTCGCACTGGGTTTCCTGGGGACAGACCCGGCCGCAGACACCCGGCAGGGCGTTGTCCTGGCGAAGTATCCCGGCTGCCTTGGGTAGGTCCCCCTCAGCCAGGGCATTTATGAATTCGGGTATGGAGACCGCAACCGGACAACCCGTCACGCACTGGCGGTTCTTGCACTGCAGGCAACGCTGGGCTTCCCGTATCGCCTCTTCCAGGGTAAGCCCCTGATTCACCTCATCAAATGTGCGGCTCCTTGCTTGCGGGTCACGCTCGGACATATGAACACGGTCAATGGCTAACCGTTCTTTTGCGGTCAGTTTATTGCTCATGGGAGGCCTCTGTGGTGGCTTTGCAGGCGGTTGCGGCATGGCGAAGGGCCGTCTCCTGGTCACGATAGGTGGTGAGGCGATCAGAGAGACTGGCAAAATCCACCAGGTGGCCGTCGAATTCCGGGCCGTCCACGCAGGCAAACTTCATCTCGCCCCCTACAATGACCCGGCAGCCGCCGCACATACCGGTACCGTCGATCATGATCGGGTTGAGGCTGACTATTGTTTCAATACCGTATGGACGGGTAAGTTCGACGACAGCTCGCATCATCGGGACCGGCCCAATGGCAAAAATAGCCTGGGGAGGTTTAAGCGGATCGGCGATCAATTCGGCGAGCACTGCGGTGACTAAACCCTTGCGCCCCTGACTTCCATCCTCGGTTGTGATCAAAAGAGTTTCGGAATGGGCCGCCAGTTCATCGGCCATGATGATAAACTGGCGGGAGCGGCCGCCGATGATGGTGGTTACATGAGTCCCTCTTTCAGAGAGCGCTTTTACGAGAGGATAGAGAACCGCCGTGCCTACACCGCCGCCGACACAGGCGACCCTCTCCCAATCTCCCAGTCGGGTGGGTTTGCCCAAGGGACCTGCCACGTCACGGATGTAACCGCCTGCAGGGATGGAAACGATCTTCATTGTCGATGCGCCGACCGCCTGGACGAAAACGGTGATGGTACCGGCTGTCGGGTCGGCGTCGCCGATAGTTAGAGGTATACGTTCAGCGCCATTTTCTGCGTGAATGATGACAAACTGCCCCGGCCGACGGGCCATAGCCACACGGGGTGCTTCTATCACCATGCGATGGAGGTTCTCCGCCAGAATATCGTTACTGATTACTTCAAACATTTTTACACCTTACGGCTTGCTCCTGATATTGGGAATACCTAACAATGTCCTGTATAATGGTAGAACAAGGCGCAGACCGGGAAGACCACGAGTTCGTGGGAACCTTACTGCTGCCGCCGCAGCCATTCCGCCTGGCAGTGAGCGGATTGGACGCCGCGGGCGCAAGCTTCGAGCGCATGTTCTCGACAGA
>JBGPID010000286.1:0-4369 GCA_041484725.1 Geobacteraceae bacterium
AGCGCTATCTCCTCCGTCAGGGTGTTCCAGGAGTTGCAGTCAGGGCATTTCCCCAGCCATTTTGCCGACTGGTAACCGCAGTTCTGGCATGTGAAAAAGGTTTTTGTCTTCAAAGGAGATCCTCACTGCTTACAGACAACGTCTGAATGTAAATGACAACAAGGCGGCGAGGAGCAAGCGCCATAGGCATAATTATTCCATGTTGATGAGCGTTCGACGAGCCTACGCGGTTTGCGCTTAAATTCCGGTGTTGTTTATAAAGAACTGTGTGGATACTATCCGCTTTCCGCCATACTGTCAACTATCAGGAAAATAAGCCGTTACACATGGCTGACAGCAGTATTATGGCCGAACCGTTTTCTATCCCTTGACAAATCTTCCGAAGGCGTTTATGGCTATAAATACGGAGCAATTCTGTTGCCGCCGCATATTATTTTACAGGGGTCAAGCAATGAAAATCCATGCCAAGGAAGCGCTTCTTTCCGCATTTGTCTTCCCCGGTCTGGGCCAGCTTTTTAAAGGTAACCGGCTTAAGGGATTGATAATTATCGGATCCGTGAATATATTATTAGCCTTTCTGTTCTACCTTATCCTTCGGCAATTGGCGCCGCTTATCCTTTCCGCACAGGAGTCCGGTGTCTATGACACAACGAAAATTATCGAGCGTCTGCATACCGGCACTCCTGCCATACGCCTGCTCCTGTCCGTGTTCTGCGGACTCTGGCTGTACAGCTGGATCGATGCGGCGGTGGGGAAAAAAGGACCGGAATAATGGTTTGACAAATGCCCGGCAGATATGCGATAAAGACGCATTAAATCTACCCTTAATTAAAAAGCCTCCGTTGGGGCCATTTTTTATTAGCAAGAAGTTGTCCCGTGCCGCGAAAAGGTATTTCAGCACGCTTAAACGCGGCACGAATCCCGCTGGATAGACTTTCCCAGAGTCAGAGTAGAGGTAATGTCGATGATTTACTCCCAGGTGCTGGCAACAGGCTCAGGGATCCCCGAGAGGGTTGTACCTAACGATTTCTTTAATTACCTGGTCGAGGATGCCGACAACTGGATCTTCTCCCGGACCGGCATGCGGGAGAGACGCTTTGCCGCCCCCCATGAATCCACTTCGGACCTGGCGACGGTTGCCGCTTTAAACGCCCTGAAACAGGGGGACATCGACCCGGCCGAACTGGATTGCATCATTCTCGGCACCTCGACTGCCGACATGATCCTCCCTGCTGCCGCCTCTATGGTGCAGAAAAACATCGGCGCCGTAAACGCCTTCGCCTTCGACATAAACGCCGTCTGCAGCAGTTTTGTTTTTGCCATGGAAGTTGCCGACAATTTCATCAGATCGGGCAAATATAACAAGATCATGGTCATCGGCGCCGACACCTATTCCAAAATCCTCGATTTCCAGGACCAGACCACCTGTCCCCTGTTCGGAGACGGGGCCGGGGCCGCAGTCTTGGGCTCCACAACGGAAAAGAAAGGGATTTTACAGAGTATCATCAAGAGCGACGGCAAGGGTTGGGAACTGATTCAGGTCCCTTCCTCCGGATCGCGCAAACCGATCACCGCCGAAACCATCACCCTGCGTGAGAATACCTTCAAGATGGAGGGGAAAAGGGTCTTTATTTTCGCTACAGACGTGATCCCCCAGATCATCCAGGAAGTGACGGCCAAAGCGGGTATACAGGCGGACCAGCTCGACCATATCATCCCCCACCAGGCCAATGTCCGGATTATAGATTTCATCTCGAAAAAAACCGGTATCCCCAAGGAGAGGTTCCTTCTGAATCTCGACCGTTACGGCAATACCGCCGCGGCTTCCGTCGGCATTGCCCTGGATGAGAACCTGCGCAACGGGGTCATCAAGCCAGGGGAACTGGTCCTCATGATGGGGTTCGGCGGGGGGCTCTCCTGGGGCGGAATCCTCATACGTTTCTAAAACTGTGACCGGTGACCAGGGGAAACCCCTTCATAATTCATAATTCTTAATTCATCCTTGATCCTTCACCCTTACACCCGCCACCCCTTCCGCAACCGGCAACACCTTCAACCCGCAAGCCCTGAATATCTCCTGCAGCGTTTCGTCGGGCGCGATCTTTTTCCAGCCGCCATGGAAGCGGCTCATTGCCAGCAAAACCCCCCTCGCGCGGAGACGCAGCGAAAGTCTCCGCACCGTTTCCAGCAGTTCCCGCCGATCATGGATGAATGGGCCTCCCAGCAAACCGTTGCAGAGGATGATATCGTATCCCTTCTCCAACCCAGGTGCAGGCCTGGTGAGATCTTCCAGGGTAAAGACGATTCTCTCGGCCGCGCCGCACTCGAAAAGCGGGCCGACATGCAGGCGATATGCCGCCTCTCTCTCCGGATCATGGGGAAAGTGGCTATGAGCCGCGGCAAACAGCTCGAGCGGTTCAAGGGTGGCGCCTTGGAGATGAATGGCGGCTGCGCTGAAGCCACTCTCCATGAGGAGCAGCGCCAGCTCGTAGGTCCCTTCCCCGCTGCCGCAGGCCGCGTCGAGACAGCGCACTCCGCCGGCAAGGCGCGACCGGTTCGCCGCAAGCCACCACCGCAAAAGCTCCGCTTGCCCCGGATAACGGCCGAATCCGCCCCCATAGCGTGCCGGCATGAAATTGGCAAAGATGAAACGACCACGCAACCGCTCGTCTCCCATAAGAGACCGGAGCAGGAACGCCGGATCCGGCCGGCTCACGGTCGGCTGCAACTTAAGCAGAATATCCAGCCAATCGGTTGAATTATGGACGACCGAGGCGGGAAGGAAGGGCGAGAACCTGAAGGCGATGGCAAAGAAACGGTCAAAGGCGCGGCGGATCTCATCCAGCGGCAGGTAGATCTCGGTCAGGTTACGCATTTCCCGGGTAACAGCCAGTCCCGGCGCCCATAAACCAAGTGGATAATAAGAGGTATATATGCCGAATCTCTCCGTAAGGCTAGCGATCCGCCGATCCATATCCCCGTCCGACAACGCGCCGGAGACCAGCAGGCCGGGCAGATCCCTCTCGATAGCGGCCCGGTCGAACCTTGGCGTATAGGTAAGTTTCAGGCGTTCCATCAGGGGATTAAACCTCACCCTGGCAAAAAACGGAAGGGGAAAAGCAGGTACCCGCATATTTTTTCTGGCTATGCGGGTACTTTTCCTGATAGTCTATTTGCAGCCTGAACTTGACTTGCCGACGGTCCAGGTTTCCTTTAGGTCGCAGTAATTCTTGCAACCGCTTTTGTTTTAGATTTCACGGCGAATGTCATGTATGGCAGGCCTTGTCAACGCACTATTTGAGAGGAATATAACTGCATATGGAATCAGGTTTCACCTCCGGAACTGACAGCTTTTGGGGATTTCTGCGTCCGTTGCGCGGGCTTGCTTCGGCGGTTAGCAACTATAACCCGGCGAATTCCCTGAAATATGCCCTGTTGCGGGCCGCCATGGAGCGGCTCCCGGAGAGGAAGTTATTTTGTCCCATGCCATTCAAAATGATCGAGATCGAGCGGGGAGGGAGTAGCAATCTCTGTTGCTGGCTTCCGCGAAGTCCGGGCCATCTCGACGAAAAAGGAGTGATGGCTCTCTGGAACTCGCCTGGCGCACAGGAGATCCGTGCCAGCATTCTCGACGGCACATTCCGCTACTGCGATCTCGATCGGTGCCCCTACTTCGTCTCGGGCAGCCTCCCGCTGCAGAAGAATGTCACGGACGGTCCATACGCTGAAATCATCCGCAAGGGAATGACAAAGCTGGATACCGCCAAGGTTTTTCTTGCCATGGATCCGCGCTGCAATTTGCGCTGCATATCATGCCGCACTGAGAATGTGCAGATCACGGAAGACGAGCGGGAGGAGGTGCAACGCCTCATGGGATTGGTAAAGCGCGATCTTTCCCACATCACCGCAATCGGCCTGAACGGCAGTGGTGACCCGTTTGTGAGCCCCGAATCCCGTGACCTGCTTTTCAACCATGACAGCGCAAAATATCCGCATCTGAAATACTATCTGCTCAGCAACGGCCAACTCTTCAACCGGGCATTATGGGAACAGATGAAAAATGCCCGGGGGGCCGTCGCCTCGGTACAGGTCTCCGTCGATGCGGCAACCGCGGAGACCTACGAGAAAATTCGCATGGGCGGCTCCTTTGCCAATCTCCTCGGAAACCTCCGCTTTCTGAGTGAACTGCGGCAAACGCGGGCAATCGACGAATTTATCATCTCCTTCGTGGTGAATAACCTCAACTACCTGGAAATGAAGGCGTTTGCAAAGATGGGGTGCGACCTTGGCTGCGATCAGATAGCCTTCTCATTCATGAGCAACTGGTGCACTTTCAGTGACGAAGAATATCGAGAATTGGCCCTGCACA
>JBGPID010000287.1:0-4362 GCA_041484725.1 Geobacteraceae bacterium
ACCCCATGGCTGATCGCTCCCGCCCCCAGACGGGGGCTGAACATTGTCACCGCCACGCAGGAGCCGAGAAGTGTCGATATCAACGCCGGCTTTTCGGCATAATAGATTTCCCCCGGCTGGAGAAAAATTTGTACGGGCACTGCTTGGTTATCCATAAGTATACCGTGTCATGATTTGATGAAAGCCAAGGTTTCATCTGTTACTTTTTTGTATACGGTCGGATGCACCATAACAAGCGGGACATCCAGCCCGTTCAGGGTTTCCGAATGCCCCATGAAAATGTATCCGTCCGTTGCCAGGTGCGCGCAGAACTTCTTCAGGAGTCTCTCCTGGGTCGGCCTGTCAAAGTAAATCACCACATTGCGGCAGAAAATTATGTCGAACTTGTCAGGAATCCCGAAATCGGCATCCATGAAATTCAGACGGCGGAATCGCACCTTCGCCCTTATTTCGGGAACTATCCGCACCAGACCGCTGCTCCTCTCCTTGCTTCGCAACAGATATTTCCTTTTAAGCGGCTGAGGGACAGGCTCGATTTTTTCTTCTTCATAGACGGCCCTCATCGCCGTTTCCAGGACCCTCGTTGATATGTCCGTTGCCAGGATGCGGTAGTCGAAGCCGGGACACTCCAGGGCAAACTCGTTCAGAACCATGGCAAGCGTGTAAGGCTCTTCACCTGTGGAACACCCCGCGCTCCAGACCTTGAGTTTCCTCTCCGGCAGTTTGTTTCCATTACGTGCCCATTCGGGAAGCACCTTAAGCAACATATGGTCAAAATGCGCCGGCTCGCGGAAAAAATCGGTCTTGTTTGTGGTGACCAGGTCGATCATGAGGACCAGTTCCTGTTCCATCCCTTCACGGCTGAACAGATAGTCGCAGTACTCGCCGAATGAATGCAGCCCCAGACTCTTCAACCGTCTGCCGAGACGAGCCTCGAGCATGGTTCTTTTTACGCCGGGCATCTTGATGCCGCACTCGTCATATATGAGCCTGCTCATGCGCGCGAAATCGCCATTGGACAATCCGCCTTCGTGTTCCCTAAGTTGTGCGGCCTGACGCATAACTTCCCTTTCCTGGGGTTGCAAGCAAATATTACTGATCAACCCATATAATCTGTTTATTCATCTTCTGTTTATTCATCGGGCACTCCATGAGAGGTCATTCAGCTCCAGAGGTAACATAATCATGACGTTAGAGCCCTGACCCAACGCTGAGCTTATTTCAATGCGGCCGCCATGGGCGTGCACCAGGCATTGCGCAACCGTCAACCCAAGGCCGACTTTCCCGGGATTTGTCCTGGTAGTAAAAAACGGATCAAACACCTTGACCAGATTCTCGGTCGAGATCCCGTCGCCGGAGTCAATCACCTGGACACAGGCCCACGATTCGTTTTTGAACAGCCGCACCTGAATCACTCCATTCTCTCCAACCGCATCCAGGGCATTTTGCAGGATATTGTCCAGAGCAATGTTCAACTGACCACGGTTGCAGAAGGTATTTGTCGGTGATCCGTCATAATCGGTCAGGAGTGACACTTCCGGCGGCAACTTCATACGACATGGAAACAGAGAGGAGGAAACCACTTCGCCCAGATCTTCCAGTTCCTTTTTTATACATCTGTTTGCCTGGTCAAGACCTCGCAAGGAATTTACAATAGAGGCAATGCGCACGATACCCTCACAGGTTTCAGCTATGAGTGGCTCGATGTCCTGACGGATTCTGGTAAGCTGCACCTTTTTCATCCAGTCAACTATTTCAGCTGCCTCATCCTGGAGACCGGCATCCGCGTCGAGCAACAGAACCGCCATTTTCAGCATACGATCCGAACCGTCGGCAAGTATCCGCGCATAGACCGACAGGGTGTGCAGGTTGCTCTGCATGAACCCCAGAGGGTTGTTGATCTCATGGGCAACGCCGGCTGCCAGTCGGGCGACTGCAACAAGCTTCTGCTCCTCGATTATCCTCCCCTGGCCCTCATGCAGTCTATCCAGTGCATCAAGGGCAAGGTTCCAGGCGTATGCCGGGTCTTCAACGTACCGCTGAACCGGCTTGCTGTCATCGACAATCAGGACTGTCACTTTCTCTTCGGGTGAAAACTCGGACTCTTTCATGCAATTCTCCATCACTTGAGTACCCTGCCATAAGTCCATAATCTGCCTGCTACCTGAATTTTCATTTGCAGGCTCCACTGATTTACCGAAGAATGATCTCTGGAAAGGTTAACAACTATCCACCTATCATTTCTTATCGGTCTATCCCATAAACAATGAATAGGGATATTCCTTAGATAATGGAGACCATTCCCTTGCTGATATGGGGGTTCAAGTCACCTGCCGTTCGCTCTACTATTTAAAACTGGGAATCGGCGCAAGGTCACCACTTGCAGATCTGGATATATCCGGCTCTCAGCTCGTAAATAATACTCAAAATTGATGAGGAGACACAGATGCAACTGGAGAGCATTGTAACAGAGACCTACATACAGGATAAGGGATATTGAGGAATGTTCATCCTTCGTACTTCATCTTTCAGCCTTCTACACCCGAGTACTTTTATGTCGCTGTTGTCCCGCCAAACTGAGAGCAGGAGGCAGATTAACCGCTCTTCTCCTTTTCTCCGGCATTATTTCAGTATGCTTGGCTTCATGCAAACAGACCCGGTTCTTCCCGCTCCTCTTGGCCTGGTAAAGGGCCTGGTCGGCCCGCGCCAGCAAGGTTTCCGGGGCCACCGAGTTCCCACTGCTGTACGCAACGCCTATACTGACGGTTACTCTGACCTTGCGCCCAGAAAAAGCGAAATCCTGGGCGCCCAAAACTTTTCTCAGCCGTTCCGCGGTCTGCAAGGCGGCTGCCGCGGTAAGGCCGCTGTTCGTCAAGAGTACGGCGAATTCCTCGCCGCCGTAACGGGCAACGATGTTTTCCTTGCGGCAGTTATCCTGCATTAATTTCCCTAAAACGGAAAGGACACGGTCTCCGGCGGGATGCCCGAAAGTATCGTTGATTGCCTTGAAATCATCGATATCAATAATGAGGATTGCCAATGGCGCCGGAGTCCTCTTGCTTTCTTCCACGTCCAGGAATTCCTCAAGGACACGGCGGTTGTAAAGCCCGGTGAGAGTGTCCCGCACGGAAAGTTCCTTCACCCTGTCATGTTCCCGTGCATTCCTCAGGGCAGTTGCCAAACTCTCGGCAAGACCTGTCATCAGATCGTGGGTGGCTTTCCCTTCGGCTTCTTCGTCGCAGTAAAGCGTAATCTTCATTCCTTCGCCCGCGATTTCCACAACTGCCGGATAATTGCAGGGAATCCTGGAATGTCCCGGAGTGGCAAGGCCCAGATGACGGTAACCGTTTATCTCTTTTACTTTCAACTCAGGGAAGCTCTCCCTGGCCATGAGAAAACCGCGCATGTATCCGACTGCATCGAGCGGGGAAAAGGCCTTCACCCCCCCGGCATCGGGGGGAAAAGAAAAGACCGCAAGGTCATAATGGAAATAGTTATAAAGAAGTTTTGCCGCGGCAAGCACCACTTCCCGCGGGTTCAGGCTGGCATTGACCTCTCTGGCGAATGACGCCAGAAAAGTCAGGCCTGCAACTTCCCGGTGCAAAGAACCGGTTTCACACTGCGGCCTCTCTTGCAACCAAAACAGCGCATCAGCATTATTGAAGTTTCCATACTCTGTGCCACAACCTGTTCCCATGAACATTTTTCATTCTCCCGATCCGTTTATTTCATATACATGTCGTCAATATGGGGTGTTCCCAACTACGCCAAAGGCTTATCATTCAAGAAAAACTCTTGCTCCTGTAAATAATCATCGGTATATCGCCTTAGGCAATGAATCAGGATATTCATGATATAATGCGATGAAATCCTCTAAGGGCGTTATCCTGAATATTATCAGCTTTTGCATGTGGGTGGGTCGGGTGATATAATTATCAAATTGAAAGTTGAAAAAGGGGCCGATTTATTCACACGACAACAGGCAATCAGGGAGAGACCGTACTTCATAATCATGGGCATCAATCTCCCCGGCATCGACGGTCTGGAAGCGACCCGGCTCATCAGGCCCCGGAGGCAGATGGCGACAGGGCCAGGGTTCCGGATGCGGGGTGCACCGCCTATTTCGAAAACCCGATCGACCCGCTCACCATCGTAGACAAAATCCATCTCCTCCTCGGGCTGGCGGGGAATAATGCAACGGTGGGCGAGGAACATTAATGAACATTTTAATCGTTGAAGACAATGCCGATGACCGGAGGCTCTTGCGTCATACCCTGGAACACCACGGCTGCACGGTCATCGAGGCGCGGGATGGGGAGGAAGGGCTCGACCTCGCCATTCGCCATAAACCGGACATCATCG
>JBGPID010000288.1:0-4359 GCA_041484725.1 Geobacteraceae bacterium
ACCTGCGGAACAATATTTGCTCCAATATAGATCCATGGCCGGTTATAGTCGGAAGCCCGGAACCAGTAGCCATTGTGGAACCGATACCACTCGTTGTGGTAGAAATATACGCCCGGCCTATCTGGTACCATATAGACGTAACTTTCTCCGCTGGGAACTACTACGACATCAGGCGGCTCGGTCATCACGGGAGGTGGGGCCGGTACATTCTGAGAGACCGGCACGGCAGGTTCGGCCGGCATGGGAGGTTCGGCCGGCATGGGAGGTTCGGTCGGAGCCATGGCAGTCGACATCGGAGCCATGACGGCTGACATCGGCTTTTGCACAGGAGCCGGAGCAGCTGGTTTCGCAGCCTCTTCCTTCTTATTGCAGGCGCCGAAGGCCAGGGTCAGAGAAAAGCACAACGCTAACGAGATAAGTTTTTTCATTGCATGTTCACCTCTCTTTTTTGTTTGCCAGTCGAGCGCAATGCGCATGGTCTTTACGGACACAACAATTGCAGAATAAACTACCTGGTGTCCATCCGGAAACTCCGGATGGAAACTACCTGGTTAATTCACCTTAGGTGTAGGACATGGTGGGCTCCTTGCCAAGGTGAGTGTCGGTCGTACTTCACACACTACCGGAAAATACCATCATTTCCTGCTGTTATCTTAACCGGTGCACTAACGAGGTATTACTCCGGCGATTAAATACAACAACCCTGCTGTAGGGGCGCTGCTTGCCGCGCCCCGATTGGGCGGAGCAAGCGCCGCCCCTACCTTGATATGTTTAATTGCCGCCGTAATAATGCCCTAAAATATTACTAATTTTCAGGCAAGTCAAGATTTATGGCAGAGGCTCAGGAAGAGTGAAGAGTGACAGGTGACAGGGGTCGAGGGTCCGGGGTCGGGAAATTCGTGGGACCTCAATAAATTAATTCTTTCTCTATAAAAAAAGGGAAACCTGCCAGATCAACGGGCATTGTTCCCCTTTTATTACGACATGAAAATCCACATCCCGGTTAGCGGGGAATGAACAGTCGGAGAAGTAAAGCGGCTGTAACACTCTATAAACCAGAATAACCGGGTTACTGAACAGATAGGACATCCCGGGCCTTCTTGAATCCTTTTACGCATCGCCATGCTTGCCCCCGCGTGGAACTTTGTTACACTGAATGCATGATAAATCTCAGAGGCGGAGGTGGGACAATGAAACGCAATGTAGCAGCAACGATAAAGGGAGGCCACTTGATAAAGCCTGGCTTAATGCTGGTCATGCCGGCCCTCGTTGCATCCCTGGCTCTGGCCGGTGATATGCCTTCCTCGGAACGGGGCAAAGAGCTTTTCAACAGCACGAAACTGGGTAGTAACGGAAAAAGTTGCGCCACATGCCATCGCGACGGGAAAAAACTGGAACGGGCCGCAAACTATGATGAGGGTCAGTTGGGAGAGCTCATCAACCAGTGCATCGAAAACCCGCTCAAGGGAAAAGCGCTCGGCCCTGCTACAAGCGATATGAAATCGCTCATCATCTATATCAAAACATTCGCCAAACCAGGTGGCAGCATAAATACAAGGAGCCGGTATGATTGATGCCAACTCCGACCGATTCACCTCTAAGTTGAGGCGCCTTCGCCTCACCGGCACTAATCGTACTGATTATGGCGAAGTCTAATAATTTCCAGTGGAAAAATATCAAAAAGTGTTATATTGTGACTTGCAAATAATATCAAGTCGTTATAGATAAAATTAATATATTGAATATGTCTGATATATATTAATAGAATTATGTTTGTTGTATATGATATCTGTCGGTAATGATGAATTAAAAGAGCATCGATAATTCTTTCCCCCTTTTGATTTCCCGGTTCGAAGGCTCAGACCGGTGATTAGTGGAAACCGGATGGCTGATGATCAAGAAAAAGCCAGGGTTGAAGAGCTCACGGCCCGGATTCATGCCCTAACCGAAACGGTAGAGCAGCTGAGCGCCCGTCTAACCCATTCCTCCTCCGCGACTACGGCCTCAACCCCGCCCGCCTCCGACATTCCTGTTGAGGAGGAGGTCGAAGATCTATCCCAGGTAGCCGAGGAGATCATTACCTGGGCCGGTAAGGCCTCCCTTTTGCCGCGCATATCCACCCTCTGCTTCCTGCTGGTGGTGGCGCTGGGACTTCGCACACTCACCGATAACAATATTATCGAAACCCTGCTGGGTTCTGTCCTGGGCATGGGATACGCAGCCCTGCTGATACTGGCCAGTTGGTACGGGTACGCCAGGGAAAATCCCTTGGCGCCGGTCTTCGCCGCATGCGGGGCAGCGCTGATGGCAATTATTGTGGTGGAAACCCATACCCGCTTTCAGTCACTCCCCCTGGTCCCCGCTTATTTAACCCTGGTGGCCACCGGAATCGGGACGGCTCTCATCAGTTACCGGTTCAACGTTTTGGTTCCTATCTCTTTCGGCACCCTCGGCATGTGTCTGGCCGGCGCCGCCATAGATTACCCCAACCCGTTTTTCCCCTACCTGGCGATGATCCTCTGGACAGCCAATATCCTCGGTTATTTTGCCGCCATACTGAAACGCTGCTCCTGGCTACGCTGGATAGTCCTACTGGTAACTCTGCCGATGATCCATCTCTGGGGTGTCAAGATCACATTTCTGCTGGGCCGCCATGACCAGGCGACGGCAATGCTCGCCATTCCCTGGCTCCTGCCGGTGTTGACGCTCTTCACGGGCACCTATCTGGCTTTGGCCATGGCCGGCATCGTCAGAAGCGGCAACTCCGTGATCTCCCGATATGATTATGCCCTTCCTACCATAATCACTATCTGGGCATTCCCAACCGCCTCTCTGGCGGTGAAGGCCCAAGGAACCAGTCAGGCCCTGCTCGGCATGGTGGGAGTACTCTGCGCCCTTGCCTATTTTGGCGTTGCTTTCTGGATGGCAGGGCGAAAGGAAACCGGTTCCAGCGGGGCCAACTCCTTTATTTTTGCCGGCATGACCCTTTTGGCGCTGGCCCTTCCCGCGGCAAGCGGCAGCTTCCTCTTCTCCCTGCCTGCCGTAGCGCTGACAGCGCTCTGGCTCCTTGTCGTCTCGCAGCGGTGGCATAGTGGCGGTACCCGCGCCATCTCTTATCTGGCGCAATTTTATGCCGCCGCAGCGCTGGCCCTCTTTCTGCAAGGAAACAGCGCGAAAGCGGTCGATTTCCCGACAGCCATTCCGGCGGTTTTACTCAGCGGAACCAGCCTTTATCATTACCTGCTGGCCAGGCGAAGCACGCCACCCGGCGCTTCCAGTTTTTTTACCGGCTTCGACCGCCAGGACCGCAGTGCCGTTCTTTTGCTCCTGGGTGCGCTGACGAGCGGTTTCTTCTTCCTAAAGGTCTGCGTATTTCACCTTCTCCTGAATATGCCGGGAAATGTCAGCAATTCATTCCGTTGCGCCCAGTCGATCATCATCAATCTCGCGGCAGCAGGGCTCATGCTGGCTGCCATATACCTGCGTAACAGGGAAATCCGCAATGTTTCCATCTTGGTCACACTGATCGGCGCAGTGAAGGTATTCCTCTACGATCTGCTCCTTACCCACGGCATGCCGCTGGTGTTGAGCATATTTACATTCGGACTTGTCGCTGCCCTGGAATCGATTGCCCTGGGCCGCTGGCAGCGGGAACCAAGCCGGGAAGGGCGGGATTTAACCGAATAGCCTGCACTCGTAAGCAGCAAAATTTTAACTTCAGGTTCCGGTTGTAATTGCCGGGAAAACTGATAGATTTCAATAACAGGCAGAATTGTTGGATAGTTGATATTTTCCGGCATTTAATCAGGCAAAAATTGTACCGCGATTTTTTTTGGGATAGAGGAGGAATTTAGTGAAGAGTCATGTCTGGCGGCCCCTTTATGTGGTTCTCGGCATCGTCGCCCTGCTGCTGACAGGACAGCTCTTCCTGGTGCCGAAGGATTTCGGCGTCTGGGAAAGGGGCTATATGTACGGCTGGCACCGCAAGGGGAACGAAGCCGACTGGAAAGCGTTCAAGGTCAAGTACCGGACCGTCGCCTACTGTAAAGATTGTCATCGGGACAAGTACGACGACCTCCGGCAGTCGCCGCACGCCAACATCATGTGTGAGAACTGCCATGGCCCGGGTCTCGGCCATCCGAAAGACCCACCGACCCTCTTCGTCGATCACCGGCGCGAGCTCTGTATCAGATGCCACGCCCGTCTCCCCTATCAGGCCAGCGGCAGGGGGGCCATCCGCGGCATCAATCCCGCGACCCATTACCCCGAGGCGGAATGCGTCATGTGCCATTATCCGCACAACCCCAAACGGGAGGCAAAACGATGATCAACCGGCGCGGTTTCTGTAAAAAAGCGCTC
>JBGPID010000289.1:0-4344 GCA_041484725.1 Geobacteraceae bacterium
CACCACGGAGCGACAGGGCCTTGACCGCGATGTTGTTGGTCCTGGTCCCCGCCTCCGCCGCTTCTGCAATGGAGATGAACTCCTTGCCGCGGTGGCTCATTTCCATTACCGACATGCCGGAGCCGCGCCAGTCGAGCATCTCTTCGGCGGCCTGGCACAGGACCCCCTCGGGGAGAACGGCGGGAACGGCGCTGAAGTTGAAAACACGGGACACTTGGACAGGACATAATCTATCAACAGCCTGTCAAAGGTGTCAACAGACGCCTTGTCGTTATCCTCCAGAACCTCCCTGATGAGTCCGACCCGCTCCTCTACTGTAAAAAGGGCCTTTTCGTGGGATACTCGGCTACCGCGATAATCACCTCGTCAAAGATCCTCAGGCCGCGGTTGATGATATCGAGATGGCCAAAGGTTATGGGGTCAAATGAATCTGGGTAGACGGCAATCTTTTTCGGCATGGAGGTCCTTAGCAGGTTTGGCCGTTGTATGCAGCGTCTCCATCTCAACGTATGAAAATTAGATTCAAAAGGAACGGACAATCAGCGCCGGACGGGATGCGCCGGGAATCATTTGCGGAGTCGTCCTCGCGTGAGCAGGGAATACATATTTCGGGGGGCAGCATACATAACTTGAATCGGAAATTATGCAAGATCTCCCCCGAATTACCCCGGTGGATATGGAAATCGCAGCACTCATCGCTTCGCCCTCTTCTTCGAAGGAGAAAAAAGTTTTTTTATTCTGTCGCGCAGCAGTTCGTTCTCCAGGCTGATTTCGCCGATGCGGCGCATGGCTGCATCAAGCTCCGCTGTATGAAGGTCCCCCTCGCGGAATTTTAGCGATTCCTCAATCCCCTGGAGTGATTTTTCGTGCCACTCTTCCAGGCGATGGATTTCTATGCACAACTCCTGGGAAAGGGCGTCAACCGGTTCGCCGCGTATCATGCGAAGAACAGCTTCCTTTTTGCGGTTGGCGCTCCACCGTTTGAATTCCGTAGAATTTCCTGTCGAGTTGTGCTCCCCCTCCGTTGCGACAGAGGGAATGATTTCCTTTTCCATCTTCTTCCTCCTTGGACATTAAATCCATGTCCATGAAAACCGGGGGCTTCTATTCACAGAATTGCCACGGTTCAGCTTGGGAAGTTGAAGAGCATGGATCGAAAGATACCGGGGAGCAAATTCTGTTCAAAACGTATTTATAATTTCCCGAATTCTTTCTGTTATCGCCTTTTCCAGAGTAGGAAGCGCAGACTGAAGCGCCGGCGACAGGGCAGTGCCGAAATCCGTCGCATTCCCTATTTCAATACCTAAAACCGCCGCAGGCTCCGGCATTTTTAAACCCATATCCCTTCCGAGTTTTAGAAGGTCAAAGAAATTTGCTCCATGGGAAGTGAAAAGGTGGAGAGCGCCTTTGCCGTCGCTGATTTCTTTCAATTCACCGGGCTTTCCACCCGTTCCTGTTGCGGCGTCTATCAGAAATACATGGTCATATCCTACAAGGATGTCCAAAAGTTCCAGTCCCGCGAGGGTGATGGATGCGCATTCGACACCGGGAAATTTCCCTTCGAGATTTTTGGTGAGGAGCAATCCGATTCCGTCGTCGGAAAGAATCGGATTGCCCAGTCCCAAAATAAGGATACGGTTTTTTTTTCCGGCCAATCTATACCCCTCTTTCAATAACCCTTATTACCTCTCCCTTGCTGTCCCTGATGGAGACGGAGAGCGGCATCTCACCCGGCAGGGCGTGGGTTGCGCAGGAGAGGCAGGGATCGTAGGCCCTGAAGGCCATCTCCACCATATTCAAAAAACCCTCCTTTACATCAGGGCCTTTGACGAAGGCCTGGGCCGCCTTCTTTACGGACATGCAGATCGGCCCGGCGTTGTTCTGGGTTGCCACGATCAGGTTGGCCTTGGTCAGTATACCGTTCTCGTCCGTTTCGTAGTGATGGAACAGGGTGCCGCGCGGCGCCTCCACGCAACCTACCCCTTTGCCCGTTATTTTGTAATTCATGTTCCTGATGTCTTTACTCGTCAGAAGCGGATCGTTGGCGATCATCTGGTTGTGCTCCGCCGCCTGAAGGGCGCAGATGAGCCTTGCCCAGTGCATGGCGAGGGTGTTGTGGGCCGGTTTCCCCCCAAGCACCTCGAACATGTATTCCGCCTCTTTCTGGGCAATGGGGGTCTTCATCCCGTCTGCCACATTCAGCCTGGCCAAAGGCGCAACGCGGTAGAGGGAGGTCTTGTCACCCTCGGTAAGACCGCTCCATCCCAGTTTTTTCAAATGAGTGAGCCTTATGTATGTCCAGGGTTCCACCCACTCCGCGATGTGGTCCATGTAGTCGGCAGGGTCGAACTTCGCGAACTCCTTTCCGTCGGGAGTGACGATCTTTACCTTGCCGTCGTAGAAAGATACCTTGTTGTCATCATCCACGAGGCTCATGTAGTAGGTCTTGAGTTTATATGCCTCGCTTGTTATAAGGTCCACATACTCCTTGTTTCCCAGCACCAGGTCTTTGAAAATTTTGATGGCGAACTGTGCGAACTCGACCGACATGTCCGTGGTTTCCTTCACCCATTTTCTGTCATCTTCGGTAAAACCACGCGGCACTCCACCGGGAAGGCCTCCCTCGGGGTGTGGGGCCTTGCTGAAGATATGGCGGATGATGTCCCTGTTTCTCTTCCTGATATCGATTACCTTGAGCCCGATTTCATTGCCTACCTTGCCTATGACGCCGAGGATGTTTCTCTCCTTCGGATCTGCATGCGGGCCGACAATGAAATCGGGGGCGGCGAGGAAGAAGAAGTGGATGTAATGGTCCTCGATATAAAAGGCGTTGAACTCCAGTTCACGGATCAGCCTTGCGGCGGGGGTCGGCTCCACTCCGAAGACCTGATCCAGCGCCTTTGTGGCGGCCATGTGATGGGCGGAGGGGCAGACCCCGCAGATGTTGGGAACGATACGGGTCATCTCTTCAACCGGCCTGCCGATGCAGAACCTCTCGAATCCCCGGAGTTCGACCACCTGCCAGAAGGCATCTTCGACGTCCCCCTTGTCGTTCAGGAATATCTCGATCTTACCATGCCCTTCGAGCCTGGTTATCGGGCTGATTGTTATTTTATCCGCCATTACGGGCACCTCCGGTTTGTTTTTTCATCGAATTTGTGCAAGATCGACGCGGCCTGGGTGAAACGATAAAAATAGCCGGCCGGGTCTACAAACGTATCAACGACCTTCTCCACCTGATCGTCGCTATCCGCCTGGAGCAGTGACGCTATGGCAGAGAGGAACTTCGCTCCCGAGTCGCAGGTATGGCTTACCGGCCCGAAGCATCCCCGGCAGGGGGTGTTTGTCGAAACGCAGGTGTTGCCGCACCCCGACCGGGTCGCCGGTCCCATGCAGATGACCCCTTTGGCGAGAAAGCAGGTATCATTGTCCATTTCCACTTCATGGATCCTCTTCACCTCTTTTATCTCGAGTTTGAAAGGCTTCGTCTTGTTCCTTTCGCACCCATCGCACATGGCCATATGGGGAGAGAGAGTGGTCCCCTTGGGAGGAAGCTTGCCGCTTAAAACCGCGGAGATGGCATTGACGATCAGGTCTGGGGGGGGAGGGCAGCCGGGGAGGTAATAATCCACATCGATCACCTGGTTCAGCGCATAGACATGCTCGTAAAACTCCGGCAGGGTCAGGGTCTTTCCGTTGACTTCAGAAAGTGTCTGGGGAAAGACCCCTTTGGGGTTCACAACCGTAGGGGAGTCCCTGTATACCCAGTTGAAGATGTCACTCTTCGATCTGAAATTCGCCAGGGCGGGAGTTCCGCCATAGTTGGCACAGGCGCCGAATGAGAGCACCAGTTGCGACTTTCTCCTGAGGAGCATTGCCATTTCCGTATGTTCGGAGTTCCGAACATTCCCGTGGATGATAGAGAGAGTAATTTCACCGTCGTTCATTTTTTCGATGGATGAGTATTTGAAATCCATGGCTACCGGCCATAGGACAATTTCCACCGCGTTGGCGACATGGAGGATGGACTCATTCAGATCGACTATCGCTTCATCGCACCCTCCGCACCCCCCGAGCCAGTATATTGCGACCTTCGGTTTTACCGTCATATTCGAACCCCCGTATCCCGCATTGATAGTTTCCGGCTGAAGCCGTGCTTCATTTTTCGTTTCGCAAGCCTTAAAATCCCCTCCTGCATTCAGGAGGGCATGGCGCATTTCCCGATATTAATCGGCCCGAGATGGGAGATCTCGTTTCTCATGTTTTCGATTTCCATCGGGATCTTATTGCCGTCCGGATCGATGGAGAAGACCATCCGCACCCGTTCGGGCTCTATGCCGAAGG
>JBGPID010000290.1:0-4299 GCA_041484725.1 Geobacteraceae bacterium
CGGTCGTGCTGGGCGGTGAAGCCGGCCCTTTTGTTGAAATCACGCTCGACGGAAAGCACTTTCTTGCCGAGTGTCACTACATCGTCGCCGGTCATGTTCAGTCCATAAAATGCATTCATCATGTCAAGGTATGCCTGGAAGGTTTCAGGCTGGTCCATGATGGCAAAGGCTATGAAAAGGCACATGCCGGTTGAGTCGATGAAGGCGGTTGCTATCTGGAGGTTCCGGGAGAGTTCCACCTGGCCTTCGGTCTTGAGCGGGTCCACATCGCCGCCACACTTGAGGATGTTGGTGGCGACGGCGTATCCGGCGGTATGGTCTGCCCCCTGGGGGGTCGTTGCGTAAGTAACGCCCATCCCCTGAACCGCACGGGGATCGTAGGCAGGCAGGGCCTGACCCTTGACCACCGGCACCCGCTCGATGCCAAAGACCTTGCCGGTTAACTCCGCGCCGCAGCCGAGGATGCGTCCCAGGGGGGTTCCCTTGCCGACCTCTTCCATCAGCCTGATGGCGCCTTCGCTGTCGCCGAACGGGATTATACCCGCATCCATGGCCAAGCCGATGGTGACCCCCATATCTATTGTATCCACGCCGATATTGTCGTCCATGAAATCGAGGCGGGCAATAGTGTCCATGTCGTCGATGCCGCAATGCCCGCCATGGGACCAGACCGTCTCGTACTCCGGCTGTTTGGTCAGGTAGTGGCCGTCCTTGTCGTTATATATCCCGGAGCACTGGATGACGCAGCCGCGGTGGCAGCCGTGGGTGGCGCTCCCCCCACGCTTCACCTCCAGCTCAGCCATGGCTTCACCGCTGATCTTGACGGAACCGGAGAACTGACCCTGTTTGAAATTGTAAGTAGGGTAGCCCCCCGCCTCGTTGAGGATGTTGGTCAGGACATTGGTGCCGTATGCCGGCAGTGCCTCACCGGTGACCGGGTGCTTGCGCAGACCCTGGACGAACTTCCGGTTCGCATCCCGATACTTCTCCGGGTCGTTGGGGGGGCGCATCTTCATCCCGGCATCGTCGAGGATGATCGCCTTGACCCCCTTGGCCCCCATAACCGCACCCACCCCGCCGCGGCCGCAGTGCCGCGTAGGCCTGAGCTCCGGATCGGTGCAGGCGATTGAGGCGGTCAGAAGCTTCCTTTCGCCGGCTGAACCGATGGTCATGTAGGCTGCCTTGTCGCCATACTCCTGGCGGAGCCTGGCGACGAGCGGATAGTTGTCGAGCAGCTTCAGACTGTTGTCGACCTCGATGTGCACCCCATCCTTGTTGATGTAAATCTTGCGGATGTCGTCGTCGGCAGGTTTTCCTTCGAGAATGATGGCTGCGTAACCGAGCCTGGCCAGCACCTGAGCGGCCTGGCCGCCGGCGTTCGACTCCTTGATGCCGCCGGTTAAGGGGCTCTTGCATCCAACGGACAGTCTGCCGGTCATGGCGCCTGCGGTGCCGCTCAGCATCCCCGGGGCGATGACCAGTTTGTTCTCTCCTCCGAGTGGATGGCAGAGGGGGTGTACCTCTTTGGCCACGATGACGGAGGTCATTGCCCTCCCGCCGAGACCGGCGTACTCCCCAAGCGGTTCAATCGTCATCTTGGGCCCGTCCGCTGCACCCATGTCAATCCGTAGTATTTTGTCCAACCCCGTAATTCTCCTTTACTTTTTGTTGAGTTTGCGGATTACACAAAAAAAACCGCCATACGGAAAGAGAAGCGTTGCCGTTTCCTGAGGTTACCCCTGGCAGGCGTTAAGAAATCATGCTCGGTTTTCGCGAATATCTAGCGGAAGATGAGCATGGCCGACGTCTGGTTCATATGGCCGATGAACTGTTCGCCATAGGTGCTGAAACCGATGGTTGGGTAATCGGCAAACAGTTCCCCATAGACGGTGCTTAAACCCTTTTCCCTGAGTTCCAGGGTACGCAGGATGCAGTTGAAATTGATGATCCCGGAGATGCCGCCCAGTTCAGCCCGCGCCGCATCCAGCGCCTTTTTCGTGCTGGCGATAATATCCGTTGATTCCAGGAGAGTCAGCTCGATCCCTTCCTTGACGCCACAGTAGAAGAATATGCTGTTGTCCCTGATCTGTTGCGGGCTGCGGACGAACGGCTCACCTTCATAGACAACGCCTAGCGGATTGTGCATGAAGTGATTAGGGGCATCTGCAACGGAAATTCCCAGGGCTTCCGCATAGGCGATAGCGGCAGGCTTATGGTTGAATTCCAATATCTCCCGGTTCGCCTCGTTGGCCTTGGTAACCAGCAACTTCTGCGCTAAAGGGCAAAAGCTCTGGGTCTTGACGAACGAAAATTTGTCGGCCGGTTCCAGGATAGCGAGGACTGCCGCATTGGTGTAGCTTTTGCCATTGGCGTAGACGTAGGTTGTGTTAAATTTCAGATCGTCTCCTGCCGAGCCGCCTATGAAGTTGACGTTTGTTAAGTCGCCGATCCTGTCCATTATCAGCTCTTCCTTGCCGCTCATGCCGTCGATCAGGATGATTCCCAGGTACTGGGCCGGGTCCATTTTCGTCATCGGTTTGTTGAAATGACGCTCAAATGAACTGAAGGCCTTGAAATTTTTTATATCAAGGTCATCCACCACCTCAACCTTGACGGATTTGACGGCCTGCTGGTTAAATGCCATGGCAACCACGGAATTCGTCAGCATCCTGCCCGTGACGATTTCTCCCGCCGTAGAACAGCCGAACGTCTCCGCACCGGGAAAAGCATCCCCCATCCGGCTGGCTATCTCATCCGGCACAAATGCGGAAGAAGCAAAGAATACAAGCAGTTTTGTTTCAAAATCCCCCAGCTGTGCTTGAATATCCTTGACAACATCTCGTAGATCCGTTTTAACGGAAAAAGCGGTTTTAATGTTCATGGCACTCTCCAGTTAAACATGCTAGGTAGTTATTTGAATTCCTTCATCAGTTCTTCCAATTTGGCGATTATCGCAGGGTCATCGTCAGACTGCGGGGTAAACATCTTCGGATCAATGCCTTTCAGTATCAGCTTGATCTTAACAACCCCTTCCAGCACGGAATTTCCCTGCGCCCGCTGATTTACAAAGGCATCGATCATCTGTTTGATTTTCCCGGCCATATGGGAGCCTCCTCACTCTTTATGGTGCATTTATCCTGATTTGCAGAGTCACGTTAATTATTCTGAGCCAGTGGGAGCGGCATCTCCGCTTCGGACACCTTGCCGATGGTGGCCCGAAGCAGGTTCGGTATGCCGAAGTCCTTGCTCCCGGCGCCGTAGCCGACATTTTCGACGATCATCGCGGGCATCGGCGCAAATCCCTTGCAGAAATGTCTGATCAGCGCAGCTCCGGTCGGGGTGACCAATTCTCCCTTCACCTCCGTGGAATAGATCGGTACTTCATGCAGAAGTTCCATGGTCGCCGGTGCAGGGACCGGAAGGATACCGTGGGCGCAGCGGACGGTTCCTGAACCTACGTGAAGAGGTGAGCACCAGGCCTCATCGACATTCAGCTGGTAAAAGGCCGATGCCGCCGATACTATATCCACGATACAGTCGAGAGCTCCGACTTCATGGAAATGGACCTCTTCCAGGGTCGTGCCGTGGACCTTTGCCTCGGCAACCGCAATAAGCTTGAAGACGGCGATAGCGGCATCGATCACCGGCTGGGGGAGTCCGCTCTTGCAGATGATGCTGCCGATCTCCCACAATCCCCTGTGCTGACGCTTCTGGTGATGTTTGGCGTGGCCGTGGTGATGATCTCCGTGGTCATGGCTATTATCATGGCTGTGGCCGTGATCATGACCGTGGTCATGACCGTGCTCATGGTCATGCCCATGTCCGTGGTTATCTTCCGGTGCATCCACGTCCCTTCCGGTGTGAGGGTCGAGAACGTCAAACTTGGTTCCCATCAGCCCGCTTTTGCTCACCTTGCGCGCCCTTATGCTAAATCCTTCCAGGCCGAGGGAGTCGATGTGATTACGGATGATTTCGATATCGGCGCCGGCGTCGATCAAAGCCCCCACGAACATATCGCCGCTGACGCCGGAAGATGCGTCGAAATAGAGAATCTTCTTCATTTAATCTGCTCCTTTCGTCTTACCCCTGCTGCCAGTTTGTTGATCATGTCGGCCAGATAGGCCGCTCCGAAACCGTTGCCGATGTTCACCACGCTTATTCCCGAGGCACAGGAGTTGAGCATGGCAAGAAGCGCCGCGAGACCGCCGAAGCTGGCGCCGTAACCGACATTGGTCGGCACGGCGATAACCGGCACATCCACCAGTCCTCCGATCACGGAGGGGAGCGCCCCTTCCATCC
>JBGPID010000291.1:0-4294 GCA_041484725.1 Geobacteraceae bacterium
AAGCAGGGGGGATGTCGGAAACAGAAGCAAAGAAAACCGCTCTGTCGGTAATCAAATCACTCCGCTACGGAAAAGATGACTATTTCTGGATTAACGATATGCGTCCGACAATGTTGATGCATCCGGAAAAGACCGAACTGGACGGCAAAGATCTGTCGGATTATAAAGATTCGAATGGCAAGAGATTGTTCGCTGAGGTTGTGGAAACGGTAAAGCGAAAAGATGCGGGATTCGTTTACTATTTCTGGCAAAAGCCGGGCTTTAATAAACCGGTGAGGAAATTATCCTATGTAAAAGGCTTTGCACCCTGGGGATGGGTTATCGGGAGCGGAATTTATCTTGATGACGTTGCGGACGTCTTACATGCCGGTGTAAAGGAGATTGTATTCATATTGATGCTCATTACAACCCTGTTCGGAGTTATTACATGGCTGATCTCCAGAAGCATAATCATCCCCATGGGTGCGGAGCCGGCCTATGTTACCGGGATTATCAGGGAGGTAGCCGGAGGCAATCTGGCCTTGCCGATCGATATCGATGAAAAGCACGCCGACAGCCTTCTAGGGGTTGTGAAGAACATGGTTGGCAGTCTCAACCAGATGGTCGGCAAGGTCGGCAGGTCGGCAGCCGAACTCTCCCGGATCTCCGGCAAACTTATTGATTCCTCCAACCGGGTGACCGAAGCGACCCAGGTGCAGTCCAGTGGCATCTCCGGCACCTCATCGGCGATTACCGAGATCAGCGCATCTCTGAAAGAGGTTGCGGAGTGGGTCGATAACCTCTCCGGATCTGCCACGGAAAGCTCTTCCTCTATACTGGAGATGTCGGCCAACAACGACGAAGTGGCACTGAACATGGGATCGCTCGCAAATGCGGTCGAAGAAGTGAGCAGCTCTATATTCCAGATGTCGGCCACCATCCGGCAGGTGAGCGGGGGTGTGACTACCCTCTTGGATGCCACTACCACCACTGCCTTGTCGGTGAGCGAGATGGATGACTCCATCAAACAGGTGGAGAAGTATGCCACCGATACGGCAGGCATCACCGACGCGGTGCGCCAGGATGCGGAAAGGGGGAAAGAGGCGGTCGAGGCAACCATATCAGGCATCTGCGAAATTCGCCGCTCGTCACAGATAACCTCCGAGGTTATTGCCACCCTTTCCGAACGGGTCCGCGACATCGGTGCGATAATCACGGTGATCGATGAAGTGGCGGAGCAGACTAACCTGTTGGCCTTGAACGCCGCCATTATTGCCGCCCAGGCAGGTGAGCACGGCAAAGGGTTCGCTGTGGTGGCCGATGAGATAAAACAACTGGCCGAGCGGACGCGCAGTTCTACCCGTGAGATTGGCCAGGTTATCAAGGGTGTCCAGGAAGGGACCCTACGCGCCGTGGAAGCCATCAACAAGGCGGAAAAGAGTATCTCTGACGGCGAGGGGCTATCGGCGAACGCCGGAGCGACACTCAACAGGATAGTCGAAGAGGCGCAAAATGCCAGCGGACAGATGGCCGAGATCGCCCAGGCTGCGGAGGAGCAGGCTCGGTCAAGCCAGAGCATTCGTGACGCAATGGTGCAGGTGGCGGATTTGGTGGAGCAGTTCGCCAAGGCGAGCCAGGAACAGGCCCAGGGGAGTGAGCTGATCATCGCGGCGGTGGAACGGATGAAAGATCTCTCCTCCCAGGTGCGGAGTTCGATCCAGGAGCAAAGCAAGGCCGGTGTCCTGATAGCCCGATCCACGGAAAACATCACCAGTATGATCCAGCAGATCAAGCGGGCCTCCGACGAGCAGAGTCGTGGAAGCGAGCAGATCGTAGCGGCCGTTGAGAATATCCAGCATTCGGCCCAAGTCAATCTCGATACCACAGCCACCATGAATGAGGCCGCAAGCACTCTGGCACGCCAGGTGGAAATCCTCCAACTGGAGATGCGGGCCTTTCGGGTTTGATAGCGGTTTCTCTTTATGGAGGATTCAGAGGCCAAAAAGGATCTTGCCGGTCTGCGGGGTTTTGACTTGGCCTCGGCGCCACCCTTGTTGACTACCTGCCGCATATTAACATGTATTTATTTTAAATGATGATTAATTATCTAATGTGCATTAACAAAAATAAAATTTTCTGAAAAATTTGTTGACAAGCTTTTTAAATACATGCTATAAAATCACTATAATTTGTAGTTTTAAAAGTTATTGTTTACGTAAAAGGGAAACCCGCACCCACCAGGCATTCAGCGTTTAATTATGCGAGTAATCGTGCTGAATGGCAGGTGGGTGTGGTCATGTGTTGGAAGCCGTAAATATAAGCAGCAAGCACCGAAGTGGGAGGCATGCATGACACAGAATAGACTCACAACCTGCACTTTCTGCGGAGTCGGTTGCGGTCTTTACCTTGAGACCTCGGGCAATCAGGTGACGGGCGCCTATCCCAGCATGTCGCACCCCACGAACAGAGGGAGACTATGCTTACGCGGCTGGAACGTCCATGAAGTCGCCAGTGCACCGGACCGTCTGAAGAGCCCGCTGATCAAGAAGAACGGCCGGTTTGAGGAAGTGACGTGGGGGGAGGCGTTAAGCTTCATCGTCACGCGTCTTACGGAGATCCGGTCCAAGTATGGGCCTGATTCGATCACCTTTTTGAACTCGCCGCGTGTATCGAACGAAGAAGCCTACCTGTTGCAGAAACTGGCCCGGGCCGTCATCGGCACCAACAATGTGGACCATGGTGCCGGCGTTTACAACAACAACTCGATAAATGTCCTTCTGGACCAGATCGGCATACCGGCCAGCACCAACTCCATCGCCGAGCTTTACAAGAGCGAAGTCATCATCGTAGATGGAGTGGACCTGGCCAAGCAGATGCCGACGTTAGGGGGGGTGGTTCTGCGGGCCAAGCTTGCCGGTGCGAAGCTGATCGTGATGGGCGAGCGTCGGCAGCGTATTGCGGAGAATGCCGAGTATTTTCTGCAGATCAGGCCTGGGACCGAGACCCTGTTATACGGGGCGATGGCGAAGGTCATCATCGACCGTGGTCTCATGAATCTTCCGTTCATAAGCAGTAACTGCTCCGGGTACGAGGCGTTTCTGGCCAAGGTTCAGGACTACGACATGCTTGCGGCGGCGGAGGCCTGCGGGGTTTCAGCCGATCTCATTGAAGCTGCGGCCCTTTCCTATGCACGGGCCAACTCAGCGGCGATACTCTACTCCACCGGAGCGGAATGCCGTTCGGCGGAAACGATCCAGTCGATCGTCAACCTGGCGCTTCTGACCGGGCAGATCGGCAAAGAAGGGGCTGGGATCTTCGCCCTCACCGACCACAACAATCTGCAGGGTGTGTGCGACATGGGGATGCTGCCTGACCGTCTTCCGGGCTATCGTCCTGTTGGTGACGCGGCGGCGCGTGCGGAACTGGAGAGCCTCTGGGGGGCGAAGCTTCCCGAGGGAAACGGCAGGGCTGCGAGCACCTTTTTCAGCGGGCATGATGACGGGAAGACAAAGGCTGTCTGGCTGTGCCGTTACGATCCTGTAAGCAGCGCATTTTACGGCAACGCGGCTGGTGCCCTGGAGCAGTGCGAGCTGGTCGTGGCGCAGCATCTCTTCATGACCGAATCGGCCAGGTATGCCCATGTGGTCCTGCCGACCACCGCCTTCGGCGAAGAGCAGGTCACCTTCACCAACACCGAACGGCGTATCCAGCTGGCGCAGAAGGTCGTAGAGCCGAGGGCCGGGGTTGTTCCGGCCTGGCAGCAGCTTGTCGAAGTGGCGAATGCGTTGGGTGCCGACTGGAAATACGGCTCCTCCGCTGAGGTCATGGACGAGATCGGTCGTGCGGTGCCGTTTTACAGCGGCGCGAGCTACGCCAACCTGGGTCGCGACTTCGGCCGGCAATGGCCCTGCACGAAAGACCGTCCTTTCGGCACAGGGCATTTCACGCGGTTCGCTTTTTGTGACGAGGCCCCGGAACGGAAACTGAAATTCGTACCCGTCACCAGGCAGCCCGAGGCTGCCAAGAGCGAAGGAGAGTTTCCCCTCACGCTGGTTTTCGGTCATTCTCTCTACTACTGGAACCAGAACGTGCTGATCAAACACAGCGAAACCTTGAAGCGCGAGTACAACATCCTGCTGCTCGACTACCCGGACGGATTCGTGGAGATCAACAGCGACGACGCCAAACAGCTGGGGATCCGTGACGGCGAGAAAATCATTTTACGCTCGGCCGGCGGGAAAGCGAAGGTGGCGGCACGGATCACCAACGAAGTGCGGAGCGGCACCGTATTCGTACCGCATTACGTCCGCCAGGT
>JBGPID010000292.1:0-4286 GCA_041484725.1 Geobacteraceae bacterium
AAGGGAGACAGGTCCGGGTCCTGAACCTCTGCGGAAAGATCGAGATGGAAATCGCGCAACTCTCCGCAGATGAGGCGCGGGCATTTCTCGATGATCTCGGGATTGCCGAACCGGCGCTGAACAAGCTCATTCACCTTTCGTACGAGCTGCTCGGGTTCATCTCCTTCCTCACCTCCGGAGAGGACGAGGTCAGGGCATGGACGATCCGGAAAGGGACCGATGCCCAGAAGGCGGCGGGAAAGATCCATTCCGATATTGAAAGAGGGTTCATCCGGGCGGAGGTGGTTGCCTATGACGACTTCGTTACACATGGCTCCATGCCCGCAGCAAGAGAGAAGGGTCTCGTCAGGCTCGAAGGGAAGAGTTACGCGGTGAAAGACGGGGATATTATCAATTTCCGGTTCAATGTGTAGCAGGATAGGCAGTTTCACCGATCTATCGGAAAAAAGGCGAATATCTTTACAAAAAATACATGAATTTTGCAAATACGAAATCCTGAAAAGGAGTCTGCCATGGAAAATAAATTGTGGAGCGCCGCAGACCTGCTGCAGTTATCCGGCGGCTACTGGAGCGCCTGCGCCCTGCATGCCGGGGTGAAGCTCGACGTATTCACACCCCTGGTTGAAAGAAACCTGACCGCTGGCAAACTCGCCGAACTCCTGAACATTGATTCCCGCGGCCTCGCCATGTTGCTTAATGCCCTGGCAGCCCTGAAACTCGTTGAGAAGAGGGGAGATACCTACACCGCCACCCCGTTTGCTGCAGTGTACCTTTCCCGGACATCACCACAATACCTTGGCCACATCATTCTCCACCATCGTCATCTGATGGCAGGCTGGTCCCGCCTCGATGAGGCGGTGCGCAGCGGGCGCCCGGATCCGGAACGGCTCTCCCTGGCAGATGACGAGGAGGTCCGGGAAAACTTCGAGATGGGGATGTTCAACCTCGCTATGCAGATCGCACCGCAGATTGTCCCCCGAATAGACCTTTCAGGACGTCGCAGACTCCTCGACCTTGGGGGTGGCCCCGGCACCTATGCCATCCACTTCTGTCTGCACAACCCCGATCTTACCGCGGTGGTTTACGATCTTCCCTCCACCCGCCCCTTTGCCGAACAGAGCATCGTCCGCTTCGGCCTCGCCGACAGGATTGCGTTTGAATCCGGCGACTTCATGAGCAACGAGATCCGGGGGCGCTACGATGTTGCCTGGCTCTCGCATATCCTGCACGGTGTCGGCCCTCTAGCATGTGCCTTGATTCTGAAGAAGGCCGTGGCCGCACTGGAGCCGGGAGGATCGATCCTGGTCCAGGAGTTCATACTCGACGATACCATGGACAGACCCCTGAACCCGGCCCTTTTCTCCCTGAACATGCTCCTCGGAACCCCGGACGGAAAGAGCTATTCCCAGGGTGAACTCTTTGCCATGCTGGGCGCTGCTGGCGTTGGCAACCTGCGGCGTATCTCCCTGGAACTCCCCAACGGCGCCGGTGTCATTGCCGGCGATGCGGCGGGAGCATGATAGTTGCATGGTGAGGCCCGCTCTTCCGTACAGAGTGCATGGTCGGTCCGTTAATGGTGCGCTGGAAATTGGTTTGGCACCGGACAAAAAATCCCTGCCTGGAAAACCATTCTTTTTCTCGTCAGACGTACAAAAAACGTAAAAATTTCTTGCTTTTTCGCTGGCGCCATGGTAAACGGTATGACACAAGTTAATGTTCACTAAAAAGTGAGCTCCTCCGGCTCACTTTTTTTATGGAATTTGTTATGGCGAAGATAGATGTGGTTACCCGGGTAACGGAATTGGCGGTCCCTCTTGCAGCCGCTCTCGGCCTGGAACTGGCCGAGGTGGAGTACAGGCAGGAAGGGCGGCAGATGGTGCTGCGTCTCTATATCGAACGGGACGGTGGCGTAACACTCGACGATTGCGCAGCGGTGAGCCGCGAGTTGGCGGAGATCCTTGAAGTGGAGGATTTTATTCAAGGCAACTACAATCTTGAAGTCTCATCTCCCGGGCTCAACCGCCCCCTGAAGAAACCGTCCGACTATGAGCGTTTCACAGGCAAGCTCGTAAAGATCAGGACATTTGAGCTTTTGCCGGATGACGCCGGCAATATGAGAAAGACCTTTACCGGTGAGCTCCTCGGACTGGGAGGAGGGATAGTGCGGCTGAAGCTGAACGAAGGGCAGACCGCTGGCATTCCGCTGGGAAAGGTGGCCAAGGCCAACCTGGAGGTTGAGTTTTAAAAACCTTGTGACCTTCTCTCTCGCGCCATGCAGAATATCATGATAATTGAACCGATTGCTCTGAACCGATTACAAAGCTGAAGGAGAATAAAAGTGGAAACGAACTTCAACCTTAAACATACCATCGATCTGATCGTTAAAGAGAAGGCGATCGATAAACAGGTGATTTTGGAGGCACTCGAGCAGGCGGTCCTTACGGCTGCCAACAAGAAATACCGCAATACTCGTGAACTGGAAGCCCATTATAACGAGGAGATCGGTGAGGTCGAGTTGTTTGAATTCGTTACCGTTGTGGAAGAGGTCCAGGATTCGTATAAGGAAATTGATCTGGAAGAAGCGAGGGAGTCCGATCCCGAGGTGGAGGTCGGCGATTCGCTCGGGATGAAGATGGATGCCAGCGGATTCAGCCGGATCGCCGCCCAGACCGCCAAACAGGTAATTATCCAGAAGGTGCGTGAAGCGGAGCGGGAAACCATTTTTGCCGATTTCAAGGACCGGATTGGCGAACTGATCAACGGCGTTGTGCGGCGTTTTGAAAAGGGTGATCTGGTGGTCGATCTCGGCCGGGCCGAGGCCGTCCTCTCCCATAAGGAACAGGCCCCGCGCGAGGTTTATCGCCAGGGTGACCGGGTCAAGGCGCTGATCACCGATATCCGGATGACCACCAAGGGACCACAGATACTTCTGTCGCGTGTTCATCCCAACGTGATCGTGAAACTGTTCGAGGCCGAGGTGCCGGAGATTGCCGAGGGGATCGTGGAGGTGATGGGGGTGGTCCGGGAGCCGGGAAGCAGGACCAAGATTGCCGTCTATTCCCATGAGAAGGACGTGGACCCGGTGGGGGCCTGTGTCGGCATGCGCGGTTCCAGGGTGCAGAACGTGGTCTCCGAGCTCAGGGGAGAAAAGATAGATATCATCCCCTGGTCGGAGGATATCGCCCGCTTTGCCTGTAACGCCCTGGCGCCGGCGGTCGTCTCCAAGGTTTACGTGGATGAGGAAAACCGCGAGATGGAGATCGTGGTGGCGGACGATCAGCTTTCACTGTCAATCGGCAAACGCGGCCAGAACGTCCGGCTCGCCGCAAAACTGATCGGCTGGAAAATCGACATCAAGAGCGAGACCCGGGCTGCCGAGGCGGAACTCCTGCAGTTTGCCTCCTTTAACGGCGCTGAGCCGGAACCAGCCGAGCAGGAAGAGGCAAAAGAGGAGGAAGCCGCAGCTCCGGTCGCGGAAGATGACGAGGAGCAGGCCGAAGAGTAGCCATGACCGGAAAGGATCCTCAGAGGAGCTGTCTCGGCTGCCGGGAGACCAGGGCGAAGAGAGAACTGCTCCGGTTTGTCCTGGCCCCCGACCGGACACTGCTTCCGGATCTGCTGGCAAGGCTTCCCGGCAGGGGCGCCTACACCTGTATGAATGGGTCGTGCCTGCGGAGTGCAGTGCAGAAAAACCAGTTCGCCCGTGCATTCAAGGGAGAAATCAGGTGCGACGGTGCGGACCTGCTGATAGGTGAGGTGGTTGCCCGCCTGGAAGCGAGAATAGGCTCTTATCTGGCCCTTGCCAACAAGGCCGGCAGGGTCGTCTCGGGAAGTGACCTTGTCATGGAGCTTATCAAAAAGAAAAAGGCCGGAGTTCTGTTCATTGCAGTCGATATTTCGCCGGAGATAGGGACAAAGGTCTCCTTTCTGGCGGAAAGATTCGAGGTGCCGCATGTCGCAATTTTTACCAAGGAGCGGATCGGCGCTTTTCTCGGCAAGGGGTTGAGGAGTGTCGCGGCAATTGAGCAGAGCGGATTTATCGAAACGGTTACCAGGGAAATCGCAAAGTACAGGAACTTTCTTGAGGGAGGGACGGACGCACGATGAGTAAAATCCGTGTATATGAACTGGCACATAGGATGGGAATCGATAACAAGGAACTGATGGCCAGGCTGCATGCCATCGGGGTGGAGGTGAAAAGCCACACCTCAGTTGTCGAAGAAGCGGATGCCAATAAGCTGACTGTACCTCCACCGGTCAAGGATGACAACAAGGAAGAGGTCCGA
>JBGPID010000293.1:0-4275 GCA_041484725.1 Geobacteraceae bacterium
GACGGGGGTGACGCTGTTGAGTATTATATTGCGTGCATCTTCAAAGGTGGGCATGAAGATAGATTCTCCTCTAATTCCAAGGTTACAGAACTGGCTGAAGGAAATTGAACAACGGAAAGTGCTGAGCCGACCGTGGGTTATAGTTTTGAAAACGATCAGATAGAATGGGGGAAGTATAGTTAATAATTCCTGTTAATGCAAGTAATCTCAGAGCAGACGCAGATGTTTCCGGGCGAGAGCGGTCGTCCTGCCGATGATGGCGGCATGGGGGCAGCCCCGCGCGCGCAGTTCCGCGAGGATGGCAGCCGCCCGTTCCGGAGGCGCGCAGAAGAGGATGCCGCCGGATGTTTGCGGATCAAGGGTCAGCATCTTCAGGGCATAGGGGAGGTCGGGTGCAAAATCGGAGGTGTGCTCCAGGTATTCCAGATTGCGGAACGCGGCTCCCGGGATGCACCCCGCATTGAGCAGTTCCATCGCTCCCGGCAGGGCGGGCACCTTCCGCGCCTCTATTTCCATCGTGACGCCGCTTGCCCTGGCAATATTGAGCGCATGACCCAGAAGCCCGAACCCCGTGACATCGGTTGCCACGCGTATGCCGAACTCCTGCATGATTGCCGCGGCCTCCCGGTTGAGCTGCTTCATGGAATCGAGCGCGCGCCCATAGTCATCGGCTGAGGCTTGGCCTATGCGCTGGCCGGCGACCAGTGTCCCAGTGCCGATCGGCTTGGTGAGGACGAGGAGCTGGTCGGGCTCGGCATTGGCGTTACTGATGAGACGGTCCGGATGGACAATCCCCGTCACTGCCAGGCCGTACTTTGGCGGAAAGTCCGCTATGGTATGCCCCCCCACCACGACTCCCCCGGCTTCATGGACCTTGTCCTGGCCGCCGCGGACGATCTCGTGCAGCACCTCGAAGGGGATGCCGCTGGCGGGGAACATGACGATGTTCATAGCGGTAAGGACGCGGCCCCCCATGGCATAGACATCGCTCAAGGCGTTGGCGGCGGCGATCTGACCGAAATCGTACGGGTCCGAGCAGACCGGTGGAAAGAAATCCGTTGTCTCGATGAGGGCGATATCGTCAGTAAGCCGGTAGACGCCGGCGTCGTCGCCGGTCCCGATCCCGACCAGCAGGTTGGGATCGCTCTGCGGCGATAAACGGCCGACTGTATCGAAAAGGATATCAGGCGGGAGCTTGGCGGAACAGCCCCCCTGCTCGACGGTCGTGAGGAGATCGAACAGTGGCGCGCGCCGACCGGTCGGCGCGTGCACCCGCACTTCCAGGCCGAGTTCCCCTATCAGTGACTCGGCTTGCGACCGCAGCTCTTCCGCCATTGACAGGGCAATGCCGCACTCAAATGGAATCCCTTTCGGCACCGGTACGACCTGGCACGCGACACCATTGTTGCGCAGATGCTCCTCGGCCTTGATGACCGCGCGTGTCGAGGTGAATATCAGGATAGCTTTCATAAACCTACGCATTCCTTTACGGCTTCGATCATGAAAGCGAAATCAGCGGCTACAGTGTTATGACCCTTTCCGAGGTTGAAACTCGTTGCAGGATTTCGTACATGTTCGAGATCGTGCCGACAGCTATCTTGCCCTTCAACTCGTAATAATCGACGCAGGTTCCGCAAAGGAGGAGTGTGACGCCGCGCCTTACCAGGTCATCCAGCGCGGTGACGGTTGGCGCTCCTTCGGCTGCAACCAGTACGCCGGCGTTGTAGCAGAGGATGACGGACGGGATAGGTGAAATGTCCTTGAGGGTAAAGAGGCAGGCCTGGAGCAGGACCCTTCCCAGCTCTTCCGAGCCGGAGCCCATACCGTTGTGATTCAGCACAATCACCGGCCCGGCCTTAGTCCCCTCATGCGCGCAATATGCCTCCGTGTCGCCAAGCGGTGCAGCGCCCGTGACCTTTTCCACTTCAATGGTGTACACCCCCTCTTCAGAGGAAAGACCGGGTGTCATGCCGTTGTCCCGGAGGAACCGCAGAAGATTGTCCCGGGCTGTCTCATTGTCGATCTGCACCCGCAGCCGCTCGCCTTCACTCATCCCATCCAGCGCCTTCTTCGCCATCATCAGTGGCTGCGGGCATCTAAGGTTACGGGCGTCAACCGTATGTTCTTTCATGGGCTCTCCCTGGATATTTGTCATAAGGTAAGACTCGTCATTTACGTCTGGACCACCCGGGCTCCCGAAAAGTCGGGCAGGATCGGAAACCCAAAAAACGGTATTCGCAAGTTGGTACATTATATCTTTGACATGAGAGAGTCAAATTGATATTTTAGATAACTACGATGAAGACTATTTAATTTTACGATAGATATTCCCATGAACCTGAAACAACTCGAAGTGTTCGTAGCCGTTGCCGACAGCAGTAGCTTCTCCCGCGCCGCTGAAATGACCTTTCTCACCCAATCGACAGTGAGTCAGCATATCTCTTCCCTTGAGAACGAATTTGCACTGAAACTGTTTGACAGGACCGGCAAGGGGGCTCTCCTTACCGAGGCGGGAAAGATCCTCCTTCTCCATGCACGACGCCTAATCGAGGAAGCACGGGATATCCCGGTAACTCTGAACCGGTTTAAAGGTCTCGAAGAGGCAGTCCTGAAGCTCGGCGGCAGCAATATCCCGGGCACATACATGATACCGGTTTTTATTCCCATCTTTCACCAACGTAACCCAGGAGTCACGATCACCCTGTTTCAGGGGGACAGCCGCGAAACCCTGGAAAGGTTAAAACGTGAGGAAGTCGAACTCGCGATAATCGGCAGTCGGTTCGATGGCGAAGGGTTTGTCTACACCTCTTTGACCACCGATAAGATCTCACTGGTGGTAAACTCAAACCATCGCTGGAATGGAAGAGAAAGTATATTGCCCGCGGATATCGTTAATGAACCGCTTATCTTCCGTGAACCGGGATCGGGAACCGACAGAACAGTACGCGACGCACTTGCCGCGGCCGGCCTTGGGGCGGAACAGCTGAAGGTAAAAACTTATCTCGGCAGCAATGAGGCCGTCAAACAGGCAATCCTGGGGGGCGCGGGCATATCCTTTATTTCGGAGATGTCGGTGAAAAAGGAATGTGAGCGGGGGGAGCTGTTCATGGTCAAAATAGATGGAGTGGAAATATCCCGCCTTTTTTACCTGGTGAGTCGCCTGGGAAGGGAACTTTCACCGGCGGCTGACTCCTTTGCCTCCCTTGTCATGGAAAGTTATCATAGTGATAGCAGGGGCTAAGCCGGGGAAAACCCAAGCCTCACAGAGCGCCTTTTGGCATGACATTAAAGCTGTTGCATAAATCGGATCTATGGGATAATATCTGCTTCCCTATAGGCAACCGGAAAATAGAATTCAAGGCAAAGACCGATAAACCCCGGCCCCGTCAGACGGACGGAGTTTTTCTGCCTCGATGAAGTCGGCAGCAAAATCCATAACATTTTGTTTAATTTTTAAGCATGGAAGCGCGTCGGTCGCTGGTGGGCCGCCCGGTCTTCAAAACCGGTGTGGGGGGTGAGAAACTTCCCGGGTGGGTTCGATTCCCATGCGCTTCCGCCAAACATTTTTCGGTAATAGAGTGGTAACCATCCTTCCGTCTTTCTCTCTTTTCCAGTAAAACGTCCCTGAATTGATCAGTAAAAAGGTTACCCTATGAAACACCTCATTCTCGGCACTGCCGGCCATATAGATCACGGCAAGACCTCTCTCGTCAAAGCCCTCACCGGCATCGACACCGACCGCCTAAAGGAGGAGAAGGAACGGGGCATTACTATCGAACTCGGCTTCGCCCATATGGAGCTGCCGGGCGACATCCGGTTCGGCATCGTCGACGTGCCCGGCCACGAACGTTTTGTCCGGGCCATGGTGGCCGGGGTCGGCGGAATGGACCTGGTGATGCTGGTGATTGCCGCGGACGAGGGGGTCATGCCCCAGACCCGCGAACATTTGGAGATTTGCCAGTTGCTCGGGGTCAGGAAAGGGCTAGTTGCCCTCACCAAGTGCGATATGGTGGATAAGGAATGGCTGGAGCTGGTGGTTGAAGAGGTGCGCGAATACCTGAACTGCAGCTTTCTGGAAGGGGCGCCGATCATCCCGGTTTCGGCAAAAACCGCTGCCGGCCTTGAAGAACTGAAGGCAGGCCTTGCGTCACAAGCCGCCGAAGTGGCGGAAAAGTCCGCGGAAGGCCCGTTCCGCCTCCCCGTGGACCGGGTATTCACCATTGCCGGCTTCGGCACGGTGGTCACCGGCACGCTTCTTTCGGGGGAGATCAAGAC
>JBGPID010000294.1:0-4274 GCA_041484725.1 Geobacteraceae bacterium
CACAAGCAGGGCCAGAAGCTCCAGGCGGTCCGCATCGGGCTTGGGGCTCTTCATCAGTTTCTCAATCTCGGCGAGGGCGGCTTCGTAATCAGCTTCGTTCTTTAATATCCGGATTTTCATTTTCTTCACCTATAATGTCAGCTTGTCATACTCGGCATGGGGACCAAACCAGGTGATGAAGACCACCTGTGCCTGGTACTCCACGCGGACGACCAGGCGATACCGGTTTCCCTTGATGTTAAAGACGACTACGTTGTTGCGAAGAAGGCTGGCACTGGGATAACGCTCCTTGATATCCTGGGGTCCGGACCACCGGACCTTTTCAGCTTCATGATACCAGGCATCCAATTGGCCCTTGGCATCAGCGTACTTCTTACCGTATTCGATGAGGGTCTTTCGTTTAACTACATTCATCGCATGTCACCTAAAAACATACCACAATGTTCCCAAAAAGGGAATTCATAATTTGGCTTCCAGGTCAGCATATGGGTCTTAAAAATACAACTCTCACTCTCAAGAAAGCAGCCGTGGTAATATTTCAATATGCGACCTTTCGCCAAAAACAAAAGCCGCTCCATCAGCTTCTACTCTGACCAAACGGCTCTCTGAACATGCACTACGTCGGTTTACGTCACGCTGCTGCATGATAAACCTCGGCGGATTCAAGTATTTCCTTGCGCCGAAGCTTGTTTCGGCTCCTTTCGATGCCTCGCCGGCTGACCAGGTCGACGTTCCGCCCGAGAATCTCTTTCAGTTCATCCTGCATATCAACGTGGTCAAGAAGGCTCCATTGCGCATCATCCGCGAAAGTCACAAGCACGTCCACATCGCTCTCCGGCCCGAAATCGACGCGAAGAACAGAGCCGAACAGGGAAAACTCGGTAATCTTCCAGTGACGGCAGAATTCTATGATCTGCTCTCTTGGGATATGGATTTTCGGTTTGCTCATCTACTCCTCCGTAATGGAAGTCAGGCCCGTTAAACACCACTATAATTATCCCTATCCTCCTGTCCTGTCAAGAGAATCATCCGGAAACGGCTGAAGGAACTAAGCTTCTTCCTTCACCCTTCACCTTTTCCTTCTCTTCGCATGTTTCGTCGGCGCTGCGCTCCACGGGTCATCGGGCCAGGGGTGGCGCGGATAGCGTCCCTTCAGCTCCTTCTTCACTTCGGGATATACCTTGTCCCAAAAATTCCGCAGGTCACTGGTGACCTGGATCGGCCTGCCGGCCGGCGAAAGGAGGTGCAGGACCAGGGGCGCCCTTCCCCAGGCAATTGTAGGGGTTTCGGCCAGGCCGAACAGTTCCTGGAGTTTCACGGCCAGTACCGGCGGACCGTCGGCTGAATATTGAACGGCAATACGGGAGCCGCTCGGCACCGCCAGATGGGTCGGCGCCCCTTCATCGAGCCGCCGCATCTGTTCCCGGGTGAGCCGCGCCTTCAGCGGCGGGAGCGGATCGATTGCACCGAGATCCGCCAGGCTGCGTGCAGTTCCAAGGAACGGGCCGAGCCATTCGGGAAGTGCGGCCAACAACGCCTTGTCGGAGAAATCGGGCCAGCCATCCCCGGGAAAGAGCCGTGCCAGGAATTCGACCCTGGCCCGCAACTGCATTGACTGGGATGTCCAGTTCAGCGCCCCGAGCCCGGCACCGCTGCGCAGCCCGTCAATGAGGGCAGTCCGGACTTCCGCGCCGGCGGGGGTAACCTGCCGGCTGGTGATGACGAGCTCTCCCAGCCGTTCCTCTTCCAGGCAGATGACACGCCCCTGCCTGGAATCCCACTCCACAAGCCGCCTGCGGATGAACCCATCGCCGAAATCCCTGCGCAGCGCCTCCGCGGTGATGCTGCTCGCCTGGTGAATGAGCCCTTCCCCCCCTTTGCCATCCTCCATTACCACCGCCACAAGGTATGGCAGATCACGCACGGCACTCCGGCTGGAGAGCCGGGCACCCTTGCCGTTCGCCAGCAGGTAGCGATCCGCGCCGGGCTCCCGTTGCCTCGCTATCCGGTCCGGAAAGGCCTGGGCGAGCAAAGCACCCACATCTTCGGCCGAATACGTCTCGCCAAGACCCTTGACCCCCAGCAGGCCGCGCAACTCCCGGGAGGCACGATCGACACCCCGGCAGAGATAGGTGTCGACCTCGCCCCATGAGCCCCTCCCCTTCCCTTTTCTGCGCCATTCGCCAAGGGCCTCCACCCTGTCGAGGAGATCGCTTGGGCTGGTATGGCTTGCGCCAAGACTGTCACTCCCGCGGGAGATGTCACGCTCGGCGAGCAAAGCCGCCAGATCGCAGGCCAGCGCACCCTCTCCCCTCCCCTGGCCGGCCAGGAGCATATGGGCGAGGCGCGGATGGGTCGGAAAAGACGCCATGGCCTTGCCATGGTGGGTGATAAGCCCTTGTTGGTCGAGGGCGCCGAGCCTTTGCAAAAGCCTGCGCCCCTCTGCCAGCGCCCCGAGGGGCGGGGGGTCGAGCCAGTCGAGAGCGGCGGCATCGTTTACCCCCCACTCCGCCAGCTCCAGGGCAAGGGGGGTAAGGTCCGTGCTGCGGATTTCCGGGGGGGTGAATGGGAGAAGGGTAGCCTGGCTATGCTCCGTCCAGAGCCGGTAGCAGATGCCCGGTCCTAGCCGGCCCGAGCGGCCGGCCCGCTGGGCCGCGGAGGCGGCCGAGACACGCAGCGTCACGAGGCGGTTCAATCCCGTTGCCGGATCGAACCTGAGCTGCCTGCTGAAACCGCCGTCTATCACCACCCGCACACCCTCTATGGTGAGGCTCGTCTCGGCGATGTTGGTGGCGAGCACGACCTTGCGCTCCTTGCCCGGCATGATTGCCTCTTCCTGGGCCGTAAACGGGAGATCACCATAAAGCGGGCGGATCAGGACCGTCTTGGGAAAGCTCGCCCCCTCCTCCAGAAGCCTTTGGCAGCGCCTGATATCGCCGGCTCCGGGGAGAAAAACCAAGATATCACCCTCCGTCTCCCTGAGGGCGGAGCAGGCCGTCCGGGCTGCCGCGGCGGCAATGTCTCCCTCCACCTCCCGTGACAGATAGCGGATCTCGACGGGAAAGCTTTTCCCCGCGGTGGAAATGACCGGCGCATCGCCGAGAAGACCGGCTATCGGCCCGCAGTCAAGGGTTGCCGACATGATCACAAGCTTCAGATCGTCGCGCAGCCCCTTCTGCACATCGCGGCAGAGGGCCAGGGCCACGTCACCGCCAAGAGTGCGCTCATGGAATTCGTCGAAGATCACCACCCCCACATCCCTCAGAAGCGGGTCACTCTGCAGGCGGCGGCTTAAGATCCCTTCGGTAACCACCTCGATCCGCATGGCGGCCGAGACCTTCCGTTCGAAGCGTATGGTGTACCCTACCGTCTTACCGACATCCTCTCCCAGGGAAGCGGCCATCCAGCGGGCCGCGTTCACCGTTGCCAGCCGGCGCGGCTCCAGCATGACGATTTTCTTTTTTTTCAGGTATGGGGTATCGAGCAGGGCAAGGGGGATTCTGGTGGTTTTTCCCGCGCCGGGTGGCGCCTGGAGAACCACCGAAGGCGCATAGTCAAGCGCCGCGAGAAACTGCGGCAGGACGTCGTCTATGGGAAGTTTCCGCATAAGGAAAGGATTAAAAGAGTTGAGCGAGGTTAACCAGCTCTACGCCGGCAAGCGTAGCGATTACCCTGTCTGCAGCGGCCAGGTTCTCCTCCGGATAGCTGTTGGTCACCGCCAGGACCTTAAGCCCTGCCCCACTGGCCGAAGCGATGCCGGCCGGGGTGTCCTCTATGGCCAGACAAAACCCGGGTACAATTTTCCGATCGGGATGTACGCTGTTGAGACCGGCCACTGCCAGGGTATAACTTTCCGGATCGGGTTTGCTCGCCTGCACATCCGCGGCGGTAACGATGACGTCAAAGAGTCCGGCGATCCCCAATTGCTTCAGGATCGGTTCGATGTCGGACGGCAGGGCGCCGCTGCACAGGGCAAGGGGGAGATTGCCGGCTATTGCACGGACCAGCTCCACCACCCCGGGATAGGCATCAACACCGGCGGCTATGATTTCCTGGAAAGCCGCACCCTTTTCCCTGACCAACGCCCGCAGCTCCTCATCCCTGAGGGTCCTCCCCACTGAAAGAAAGGTATTCCGGAACGCATCCCGGTCATCGAAGCCGATGTATAAGCGGAGATACTCCGCCCAGGAGTAGCCAAGCCCCAGAGGAACGAGGATCTCCTGGAATGCCCTGTAGTGGAGCGGTTCCGTGTCAACGATGATCCCGTCGAAATC
>JBGPID010000295.1:0-4264 GCA_041484725.1 Geobacteraceae bacterium
ATAGATGAAGCCGTTATCGTCGATATATTTAACCTGGAAGCCTATCTCATCGGAATGGCCGATCAGCATTACCCGCGGGGAGTTCCGCCGGGCCCCATTGACAAAGGCGCAGACATTTCCCATGACGTCGGTCGAGACCTGGGCAAAGGAGGAGACATACTCACGGAATAGGCGCTGGGCGGGCTGCTCGTAACCCGAGGGGCTCGGCGCGGCCACCAGTTTTTGTAAAAAATCGAAAGATTCCTTGCGCATCATGCCTCCTAATAAGACAGGTAAAGGTAGAGGTAGAGGTAAAGTAAAATCAATAACACTCTCGGGTTTTCTCTACCTTTACCTTTACCTCTACCTGTTTTACATGGGGTATTTTCCCAAGTCCGCCGGGTCGAGGTTTTCCAGGAAATCGACGAAACGGCGCGCGTCATTTTCCCTGGCGATCGTTTCATCCGCCATCGCCAGCATGGAAGCCCGCGCCATCACCTCATCGGCCACCATCACCGGCAGCTTGTATTTAAGGGAAATTACCAGGGCTTCATAGGGCCTTACGCTGACCGAGATGTCGCCACCTTCGCAACTGAACGTTACCGAGGCGGTAAAGACACCGTCATGCAGAGTGTCAATGGAAATCATCGTCACCCCCATTGCCAGCTTTTCCATTAGCAGCGACAGCAAGTCTCCCCGGCCGTTTTGCGACGACAAGTCACAACTGACAAGCTCGGCGGCAATGGAGACCGCCTCCAGTGACCCGATCCAGATCGGAACGGTATTCAAGTCTTCGGCATCCTTAAGGATAACCACCGGCCGTTGGGCAATCGTATCGAGGGTGAAGCCGAAGACCTTCATTTTATGATACATGATAAAACCTCGTATAAACAGGGTTCAGGTTCAGGGTTCGGTAAAACCTTTACTTTTTTTTGGGTCACTGGTCACTGTCCCCTGTATCTCCCCCAGCAGCGAGTTCTGGAAGGCCCTGGTAATGGTTACCTCAACTATACTGCCGATTAAAGAGGGATCACCGGCAAAATTGACGATCCGGTTGCCGGAAGTCCTGCCGGAAAGCTGGTCGCCGCGCCTGCTGAAGCCTTCGACAAGCACCTGCTGGCGAGAGCCTGAAAAACTTCTGTTCCGCTCCAGGGTCATGGCGCGCTGCAGCGCCAGGAGGCGGTCAAGCCGCTCCTGTTTCTCCTGGCAGCCTATGTCATCGGGATATTCCGCCGCTCTGGTCTCCGGGCGCACGGAATAGATAAACGAGAAGAGATCGGCATACCGCACCTCCTCCATCAGGGAAAGGGTCTCGCTGAAATCAGTCGCACTCTCCCCGGGAAACCCGACAATCATGTCGCCGGTGATCTGGATGCCGGGACGGGCCGCTTTCAGGGCCGCTATTTTCTCCAGGTAATCCCTGCGGGTGTAACCCCTGTTCATCCTGGCCAGCACGGTGTCGCTTCCCGCCTGGGCCGGCAGGTGAATATGGCCGCACAGCTTGGGCAGTTCGGTAAAACAGGCAATCAGCGGCGCTGAAATATCCTTGGGATGGGAAGTGCTGAAACGGATCCGCTCGATGCCGGGGATATCGGCCACCCGCCGCAAAAGAGCGGCAAAATCCGGCTCGCCGGGACTCCTCAAGCCGTAGGAGTTCACATTCTGCCCGAGTAAGGTTACCTCCCTGACCCCTTTATCGGCCATTTCCCGTATTTCGTTAATTATTTCCGCGGAACGCCGGCTTATTTCCCGTCCCCGGACATGGGGAACGATGCAGTACGAGCAGAAGTTGTCACAACCCTGCATGACGGTGACGAAGCGGGAAACGCCCCCTTCACCGTCAAAGGCGGGAAAGAGATCCAGACGTGTCTGGTTGTCGAGAAAAGATACTTCCGAAAGCCTCTCCCCCTGCTCCGCGGCCCGCACCAGACCAGGCAGCATATGCAGCATGTGGGTGCCGAAGACAAAATCCAGATAAGGGACTCTTGCCAGAAGCCGTTCCCCCTCATGCTGGGCAACACAGCCGCCGACACCGAGAATCAGACTGTGGTTTTTGTTTTTGAGCCCCTTGTACCTGCCAAGGTGGCTGTAGACTTTCTGTTCCGCCTTGGCCCTGACACTGCACGTGTTCAATATTATCAGGTCCGCCAGGGAAAAATCATCGGTATGTTGATAACCGGCGCACTGCAAAAGCGCCACGATTTTTTCTGAATCACTGACGTTCATCTGACAGCCGAATGTCTCGACATAGAGCAGTTTTTCTTTTTTTACATTGCTGCCTTGACACATTTTGCCAATTTTACGCAAATTAGCAACCCCCCGTCAAGCAGATTCCCGCTGCTTTCCCATTTTACCCTTTCCCAGAGATCGACAGTCATGGTCTTTGCCGGGAAAACCGGCCGGCTGTTGCGCCCTGCTTTTATGCTGATTGCTTTTCCCTATGCTTTTTTGCTATAAACTTAATATCAACCGGATGGAGGGAAATAGATGACCGCGGAAGTCGTAGCCGTTTGTATCAGCATAAACAAGGGAGAGCGGAAGACCCCCGTCGCCCGGGTGGAGCTGCGGGAGAACCACGGCATTGTCGGCGATGCCCATGCCGGCGATTGGCACCGGCAGGTGAGTCTTCTGGCGCTGGAGAGCATCGAAAAGATGCAGCGGTTAGGTCTCGGTGTGGATGCAGGCGACTTCGCCGAGAACCTGACCACCCGGGGGATCGACCTCCCCTCCCTGCCGATAGGCAGGCGGCTGGCAGTGGGAGATGTGATTATCGAGGTGACCCAGATCGGCAAGGAGTGCCACACCCGCTGCGCCATATACCACCAGGCCGGTGATTGCGTGATGCCGAAAGAGGGGATTTTCGCCAGGGTCCTGCGTGGGGGGGTGGTCAAGCCGGGCGACCGGATTGAGGTCCTGCCGTGAATGGGCGATATTTCCCCTTGACAGTAAAGGCAGCCGATGATATAAAAGAAACTTTCGAAATCAGATAAAATCCTTTTACCATAACCCGGAGGTGCAGTTTGGCTCATCACAAATCAGCCCTGAAGAGAATCAAGCAAAACGAGAGAAAATACGAGCGAAACAAGCATATCCGCTCAACCCTGCGAACCTTCATTAAGCGCGTCCGCGAGGCTGCCGCCGGAAAGGATATCTCCGCCGCCAAAGAAGCACTGGCTGCCGCCATACCGGTTATCGACGCCGCCGCAACAAAAGGTGTCATCCACCGCAACAACGCTTCCCGCAACGTTTCCCGTCTGACAAGACTGGTAAGCACCCTGGGCTAGCCGGAATATTCCCCAAGGATTTATCAGAAAAGGGACCCACATGGTCCCTTTTTTATTTGCCGTCAGATTACGCTGCCGTGCGGCCCGCCCCTTTCCCGCAGATGTCCATCACAAGACACTCCATAAGATTTACCGGTTTCCCTCCGCTTGTCTTCAACGCCAGGTCGGTTTCAAAAAAACGCTCGAAAATCCCTTTGAACTCAGAAAGACCGTAGTTTTTCGCCTGTTCCACGATCCCCTTGATGAAGTAGGGATTTATCCCCGCCGCCTTGCCGATCTCCTGGGGAGGGACCCTTTTGGCGCATAACTCCTTGACTCTCCAGAGCTGGCGGAAGTGGCGGGTCAGCATGGCCAGAACCATGAGTGGCGCCTCCCCATCGCGCAGGATGGTATTCAGGTTTCGTAGTGCCTTGCCCAGATCTTTCCCCCCTAAGGCATCGGCCAGTTCAAAGACGGTGTCCACCTTTGTGTCGGAAACGATCTCCCTGATATCGGCAACCTTGATGGTGTCATGACTGCCGATGTAGGTGGCGACCTTTTCCAACTCCGCCGCTATCTCCTGCAGGTTGTTCCCTGCCAGGTAAACCAGCATTTCCGCTGCGGCGGCCTCCATCTTTTTCCCGTAGGCAGCGGCTTCTTCCCTGATGAAAGGCCCCAACTGGTTCTCATAGAGCCGCTTGAACTCCACCAGGTTCCCATGCTTCTTGAACTCCAGGAAAAACCGCTTGCGCTGGTCGATCTTTTCCCCTTCAAAGATCAGGCAGGTCGAAGGGGAAGGGTCCGTTATGTATTCCGTCAATATTTCCAGGGCGGCCGTGGAGAGATCGCTGCTCCTTTTTACCAGGACGACCCGACGGTTAGCGAACATGGGCATGGTCTGGCCGGCAGCCGCTATCTCATCGCCCTTGCACTCCCTGCCATAGAAGATGTCCAGGTTGAAATCGCGCGCATCGGGCGATACAGCCAGCTCCATCAGGCGTTTGACGGCCCTCTCGATAAGA
>JBGPID010000296.1:0-4252 GCA_041484725.1 Geobacteraceae bacterium
CACTGGGAAGAACGTATTTTCATAACGTTCCTTACATTCCTTCTTAATCCAATAGCATCCATTTACACCCTAAAACGGACATTATCAACAAAAAACAGTTTTCTTTATCGAGGGTGTCCGGCTTATTTATTTTGGATGGAAAAGGGGTAAGTAATATTTTTTGGGGGTATGTGCCAATTTTTACTAAAAGTATATGCTATATTTACAACTAGTTATGCAATCAGTGTGACCCCGGCCTCCTTTTCAGGTAACGACATTTGTCAAACATGAAGGCCCTTTTTCGTTTAATCACGCTGGTTGGCGATCCGCAGGACGGGCTTGATGGTCCTGCCGCTTCTCGCATCATTCATCGCCCCGTTGATATCGGCAAAGTCGTAGAACCTGACGAGACGGTCGAAGGGGAATTCCCCCGCCCGGTACAGCTCTATCAGCCTGGGGATAAAGCGCTGCGGCACGGCGTCTCCCTGGATGATGCCGATGGCCTTCCGCCCTCCCGGCAACGCCCCCCTGCCGGTTGCCGTAGCGACGAAAGCGGCGGTGCCGTGCCGGTTCAACGCCTCCAGGGCTATCTCTTCCATCTCCGGAACTCCGGTCGTCTCCACCACGTAGTCGACGCCGCTCCCGGTTACCCCGGCGAGACGGGAAAGCAGATCACCTTCGCGATTGTCGATGGTGTGGGTGGCTCCCAGTTCAAGCGCGAGTTCCAGACGGTGAGGGACAATGTCGACGGCGATGATGGGGTGCGCGCCGCTGAGCCGTGCCGCCATTACCGCAGCAAGCCCCACCGCTCCGCTTCCGAAAACGGCGAGGGTCGCGCCTTTCGGGACCGTCAGTGAGTTCAGCACCGTGCCGGCACCGGTCTGAAGGCCGCACCCCAGGGGCGCCAAGAGTTCGAGGGAAAGGTCTCTGGCGACCGTGACGAGGTTCCGTTCCGTTGCCAGGAGGTGTGTTGCGAATGAGGACTGGCCGAAGAAATGCCCGCGCACGCCACTGTCGTGCAGCGCGTTGCTCCTGTCCAGGCGTCCGAAACCGAAGTTAGCTTCGAAGAAGCGGCTGCAGTGAGCGGGACGACCGGCTCCGCATTCACGGCAGCGGCCGCAGGAAGCAAAGGAGAGAAGCACATGATCGGCGGGGCGGACATTCTTCACTCTCTTGCCGACGCGCTCCACCACACCCGCACCCTCGTGCCCAAGCACCAGAGGAACGCCACCGTCGTACCATTCGTCAACAAAGGCGATGTCGGTATGGCAGATGCCCGAGGCAATAACCCGCACCAGCACCTCGTCTTCCCGCGGTGCTTCAAGATAGAGGGATTCGATCTTTAGCGGTCCCCCCCTGTTACGCAGAACCGCCGCGCGGATCTCTTGCACAGGGGTGTTGCAGAGTCGAGTCATCAGGCTTTCCTCCTTCGGATGTGGAGAAATACCGCTTAATCGGGTTGGCAATATCTAGCGCAGACACTGGAACAACCCCATGCACCAGAGGCAGGCTCCGCAGGGGATATCGCCGATATGACAGTCCTGCTGGAACTCGTCGGTCTGGACATAATCGCAGGGAGCGAGGGTGCAACTGGAACAGACCGGGTAATCGTAGGCAAGCACGTTTTCCCGGAAAGTGCGGAATGCCGGGTCATTCCATATATCCAGTATTCCACGCTTCTCAAGGTTGCCGAAGATCTTCGGTTGCACCTGCTGCGCCCAGCCGCTGGCAAAGCAGAGGTAGCGATGCCAGAGAAAATAGCAGGGTGAGACATTGCCGTCCGATGCGATGAAAGCACTCCCCTCCTCGATGAAGTGACAGCGACGTGTCTCACTCGGTGAGACTTCGGGCAGTCGGAGGTCCAGCCCGGTTTCGAGGGCTATTGACCGGGCCTGGGCAAATATCGAGGCAACCTCCTCACGCCTCTTCGCGTCCATGCGCAACAGTTTCTTCATGTCTATGAATATGCCGCGCCTTTCCGCTTCAATCTTCATCTGCTCCACGAGGGCAACTATTTCCCGCTCTTCGGGGCTCTTCGTGAACTTCCACCGTGCATCGAGATAGCAGTAAATATCCAGCCCCTGCCGCTTTGCCTCCTTTTTACAGCCGTTGAATAACGCGACAGCCTCGTCGGAGCAGATGTCGTAGGCGGCCTCGTTCAGATGCGGTTCATCGTAAGAGAGGAGATGGGTCACTATGGCAAAGGAGGCGCCACGGGCAGAGGCCCAGTGGAGCGTTGCGGGGAGTTCTCCGAGATTACTCCGCATCGCCACAAATTCAATACCTACCTGGAGTTTCGGCCTGTTTAAGCGCTCTTTGGCGGTAGCCAGGGAGGCAAATGCCCGGTCGATTGCCGACAGCTCACCCCCCTCCCTGACATTACGGAACATTTCAGGGGATGCCGCATCGACGGAAAGGCAGATTTTATCGAGGCCGGCCTCTACCAGGGAGAGCGCCCGACGTTCGGTGAGGAGGAGGCCATTGCTCTGGAAACCGACCCATCCTTCTGCAGGCATGGAATTCCTGGCGGTTCGGATGAACTCTTCCAGGCCGGGATGGAGGAGCGGTTCACCGACACCATTTAAAACCAGCGCTTCGAGATGCGGAAAAGCGGGCTCAAGGCTAGCGAAGGTGGCCGACGACATCTCCCCCTCACTCATTGCGCAACCCTGGTGGGTCTGCTTGATGCACATCAGGCAGCCGAGGTTGCAGCGCGTGGTAGTTTCGACAAAGAGCTTGGCGGGATATCCCCTTAAAGCTGCCGGTGGTTCAACCTTGATTGTTGTCGCTGGAATGTTCATTATATATCCACTGGTTGATAATCTTTCGGCATATGATCTCGTTTCATCTTTACCATAATAAATGAGAAAAAATCAAAACCTATAATTAAGGCTTGACTTGGCAAAGGGGTTAAGTATATTGCCACAGGTACGGTGAAAGATGGGCTTTGTCCGTCTCATCCCTTTTCCGCATCTCTATGCATCGGCTGGCTGAAGGGAGACAAGCATGGGATTTGATTCTGATGAGATTTACGTCATGGAAACCCATATCGATGATATGAACCCGGAAGTCTTCGGCTTCCTTATGGAACTCCTGCTGACAGCCGGCGCTCTCGACGTGGGGCACACCCCCATCCAGATGAAGAAAAACCGCCCCGGAGTCCGGCTCACGGTCGTTTCTCCGGTGGACAAGCTCGAAGAACTGGCCCGCATCATTCTGACCGAATCGACCGCAATCGGCGTCCGCTACTACCCGGCCAAGCGCTTCAAGCTGGAGAGGGCCGTAGAGGAACGCGTCACATCCCTGGGAACGATGAAGGTCAAGGTGCTGCGGGAGGGGGAAAGAATCGTGCGGATCGCTCCTGAATACGAGGAATGCCGCCGCATCGCCTGCGAACAGGGAATTCCCATCCTGGATGTCTACCGAATCGTTGAGCGGGAAGCGGGGGGGACAGACCAGGGACCAGGGACCAGGGACCAGGGACCAGAGACCTAAGACATTTCTCTTCAGTCTTCAGCCTTCGGTCTTCAGTCTATGGTCACTGGTCGCTGGTCACAGGTCGCTCTTTGTGGTCAAGCTGTTTTTTCCTCAGCCTTCCGCCGTAAGTCTCAAGCCAGCTGGCCTGGATACTGCCGACGATCCTCTCAACTTCCCGCTGATATTTTTCCGGGTTGTTGATGCGCCCCATGACCATATCCTTACGGTTATAAAGCTCCAGATGCACGGAGCGCTCCGGATCATCGGCCGCCAGCGGAACCGGATCGGTGCCGTCCTCATTGCAGCGGAGCAGATGGACCCAGGATGGACGGTCCGTCCATAACCACCCGGAAACGGCTGCTTCGTCGGGCGGGGCGGTCCAGAGGAAGCCGTTATCCAGGTTATGGAGAGCGGCAAGGAGCTCACCGCTTTCCCTATCCCAGAACCGCACCATGCCATCCGTGCTTCCCGCCACAATGATCAGTTCATCCTGAATGAACGCCGCCGACGTGAGTTGCCCATGCCCACCCTGATACCTCATGACAACTGCGCCGCTTCTCATCTCGCAAAGGATGGCTGTGCCGTCCGCGCTTGCGGTCAAAAGATACTCACCGTCGGAGCTTATCGCCACCGACGTGACGTCGCCCTCGTGCAATTCGCACTCCATGATTCTGCCGCCTGTTGCCATGTCCCAGATCAGCGTTCTGCGGTCGCACCCTCCTGTCACCAGCCATTTACCGTCCGGAGTAAAGGCGACCGAGGTAACAGGGTAACGGTGCGCCCTAAAGTTAATGAG
>JBGPID010000297.1:0-4251 GCA_041484725.1 Geobacteraceae bacterium
CCATCAACACGGCAATCCTGTTCAGGAGCGATTCACGAGAATAACTGTGCTTATCTTCGATGGGGAGCTGCATGGTCATGCCGAGCGCCCGGCCGCGGGGAATGATGGATACCTTATGCACCGGATCGGTGCCCGGGATCAGCTTGGCCACAAGGGTGTGACCCGCCTCATGATAGGCGGTGTTCTTCTTCTCCTCCTCGGAGATAACCATGCTGCGCCGCTCTACCCCCATCAGCACCTTGTCCTTGGCATCGTCGAAGTCCTGCATATCTACAGTGTTCTTGTCTTTGCGCGCCGCCAGGAGGGCTGCTTCATTGACCACGTTGGAGAGATCCGCGCCGGAAAAGCCGGGTGTGCCGCGGGCGATAACCGCCAGTTCCACACTCGGTCCAAGGGGGGTTTTTTTTGTATGAACCTTGAGGATCGCCTCCCGTCCCTTTACATCAGGGCGCGGAACGACAACCTGCCGGTCGAAACGGCCGGGCCTTAAGAGCGCCGGGTCAAGCACGTCGGGCCGGTTAGTGGCGGCAATCAGGATTACCCCTTCGTTCGATTCGAAGCCGTCCATCTCCACCAGAAGCTGGTTCAGGGTCTGTTCCCGTTCATCATGTCCCCCGCCCAGTCCGGCGCCGCGATGGCGGCCGACGGCGTCGATCTCGTCGATGAAGATGATGCACGGGGCGTTCTTTTTCCCCTGCACGAACAGGTCACGCACCCGGCTGGCTCCTACACCCACGAACATTTCGACGAAGTCCGAGCCGGAAATGGAGAAAAAGGGTACCCCCGCCTCGCCGGCGATGGCTCGCGCCAGGAGGGTCTTACCGGTACCGGGAGGCCCGACCAGCAGTACCCCCTTCGGGATTCGCCCCCCCAGCTTGGTGAACTTTTTCGGTTCTTTCAGGAACTGGATGATCTCCTCCAGTTCTTCCTTCGCCTCGTCCACCCCGGCAACATCCTCAAAGGTCATTTTCCCCTGGGCCTCGGTGAGCAGCTTCGCCCGGCTCTTGCCGAACGACATGGCCTTTCCCCCTCCGGCCTGCATCTGGCGCATGAAGAAGACCCAGACGCCGATCAGGAGGATCAGTGGAAACCATGAAATAAAGATGGAGAACCAGGAGAACTTCTCTTCTTCCGGCCGGGCAATGACGGTGATTTTCTTTTCCAGAAGCGTGTCCGAAAGATCGGCGTCGGCGGGTTTGTAGGTTTTGAACTCTTTACCGTCCGTGAATTTGCCGGATAAATCATTCCCCTGAATAATGACCGAATTGACCTTCCCCGCATCCACCGCGGCGATAAAATCACTGTAGTTCAATTTTTCCAGGACCGGTTTTGGTTTATTAAAAAGATTGTACAACAGAATCATCATCAGACTGATGACGAGCCAGAGAGCGAGATTCTTGTAAAACTGGTTCAATGTTACCCCCATGTGGTGGCGCGGCGCCGACCTTCCGGCCGACCGTGCACTCTTAGTAATACTTTTTCTACAAGTGCTTCAAAATTTTTAAAATATCATACAACCTTATGTCTTACAAGTAATTTAAGGTGATAAAGCAGGCGCAAGGCGCGAGGAACGGGGGTAAAGGAACTAAATAAGCTTTAACCACGAACCTCGAACCTTGCATGTCGTCAAGGTGTGAAATCAAGGATTTCCGCCCTGGCAACGGTTTTTGTCCCTGTTGTCAGAGATGCCGCGTTGCTCCGCCTGATTCCTCCCACCCAGAGCAGAGTTTCACCGCAGAACAAAATGGGAATGCGGCAACGGAAAGACAAGGGGACTTTCGCGTCGATAAACAGCTCCTTCACTTTTTTTTGTCCGGTCATGCCGAATGGGGAAAAGCGGTCTCCGGGTCTGAATGTCCTTACCCGCCAGGGGAAAGGCGCCCGGTCGAGATCGAAATAGGCTGTTGTGGCAGGCAGCGATTTCATGTCAACGGTTGCATCCGCATAGTCAACGGCAAGCATGCCGCTGCCGGGAAGCGGGTAGATGCCCGGACCATCCAGGTAAATCTCTCCGGTAAAGAGAGGTTTTTTATCTTCTCCCGCGGAAAAGGAGATCTCCCCGTAGCTCTTTGCCGCACGGAGCCTGTCCGGCAGGTCCAGGGTCAGCTGGGGTTTGGCTGAAAAAACCAGGCAATCGATTGCCCGCAGATGGCGGAAGCCGATCCGCGCGAGGTTACCCTTGGCCTGTAAAATGGCCCTCCGGTAGAGGCGCAGACGGATACCGCGCGGTTCCGAGCGCAAGCCGGGGAGGGCCAGAATGATTCTGCCGGCGCTCAAGACGGCATGACTGGCGAATGCCGCGTTAGTTGCAGCTTCCAGGAATTCCTCATCCGCAGCCAGTGCTTCGGCAGTGGCAGAAAGCCTATCCGAAATCGCGGGATTATAGCGGGCAAGATAGGGGATCAGCTCATGCCTGATGCGGTTGCGCAGAAAATCCGCGGCCGCGTTGCTGCTGTCGGTCCGCCAGGCAATCCCGCGCCTCTGGAGATAGGCCTCGATTTCCCTGCGGTTGACGCTGAGGAGCGGCCGTACGTACAGACCGGCCGATTTTGGCGCCATCGCGCACAACCCGGAACCCCCCGCGCCACGCAGCAGACGCATCACTACCGTTTCCGCCTGATCATCGGCATGATGCGCCAGGGCCACGGCATGGGCTTTATGAGAAACGGCCAGTTCGTCAAAAAAAGCATAGCGGGCGGCTCTCCCGGCATCTTCCAGCGACCTTCCTTCCGTCCGGGCAACCTCGCCCACATCCACACGCTTCACGACGACAGGCACGCCGTAACTCCCCGCCAGTTTATGGACAAACTCCTCGTCGGCATCCGCCTCCGCGCCGCGCAACAGATGATTCAGATGGGCTGCAACCAGGTTGAGCCGCAACTCCCGGAGCGAGACAAGGATATCCAGCAGGGCCACGGAATCGGCGCCGCCGGAAACGGCCACCACAACGGTGTCACCCGGAGCGAACAGGCTGTATTCCTCGATAAAGTGCATGACCTTCTTCAGCATGTTATCCCCGCATTCGGGTTAATAGTAACAGAATTTGCATAAAAAAACCCCTCTTTTACGAAGAGGGTTTTTTGGGGTGCAGTCCCTTGAACTGATTTTATATCTATTTGTAAAGCCTGACAAATATGGGTTAGAACAAATAGCGGATACCGTAAAATATACCGTAATTGTCCAAAATCAGCCCCTCTTTCTGAGTCAAATCAATGGGGATATGACCTCTTCAAGTCTTGACTTATAGTACCACATATAGTAGCAAACCTATTGTCCTGGTTGAACAGGTGAAGGAGAAGGGCCATGAGCGTCAAAAAGATTAAGGCCGTCAAGCCCCCTTATAAATTTGAAGAATACATGCACGAGATCACTCCTCTTCCGGATGAAGAAGGAGGCGGTTTTCTCATCACTTTTCCCGATCTTCCCGGCTGCATGGCCAATGGAGAGAGCATCGAAGAGACAGTCACCAACGGCAGGGACGCGTTCGGCGCCTGGATTTCCGCGGTCGTAGATATGGGTAAACCGGTCCCGAAGCCGACCGCCATGCCTGTTGAACTTATCGAGGCCTCCGGAAAATTCGTCGCCCGCCTCCCCAAGAGCCTGCATGCCCGTCTTACCGCACGGGCCAAAAAGGAGGGGGTCAGCCTGAACACGCTGGTTCTTGCCTTAATCGCTGAAGGTCTTGGCCATAGGGAGGTCTGCGGCCAATAGGGCTGATGTTTCTTTCATTTCCATGATTCCATTTTCATGGACACGCCGCTCTTTTCCCTTTCTTCGGAATAAAGTACGGATGCCCCCGGAATTCCCGCTGTTGCGCGCCCTACGCCCCTTACAGATCTCTCTTCGTCACAGTTGCAAGTAATTGTCCCAGCGTCGAGAATATATTCGTCAACACCTCCGGCTCAGGCAGCGGGATCTTCAGGTACCCCTTGCCGGTCGATTCATCCCTTCCGAGCATGGAGTGCAACTGCCCGGCGAGCGGTTTTTCCATACCCACTGCTTCCGGCCGGGCAACAGCCTCACTGAGATCCTGAAGGAACCTGGCGCCGGCTGCTAGGAGATTCTGCAGCGTTTCCCCTGCCTGCGCACCAGTCATCCCACCCGCCGTCTCCTCGGCAACTGAATCCTCCTCGTCCGCTGTCCGCTCCGCCAGTTCGGTCTCCAACCGCTCCTCCCTTTCCAGGACCGGGTCCTTCTTCTCCAGTTCTTCCGTAACGGCCTCGACCGACTCCATGAACCTTTTCATCTGGG
>JBGPID010000298.1:0-4250 GCA_041484725.1 Geobacteraceae bacterium
CGCCACGTTGATATTGATCTCGGTGTTCTCCCTGCCGAAGCTCTTCAGGAGAGGCTGGGTAAAAGTCATGGTGAGATCGGACTGGAAATAATAGTTCAGGCCGAAATTCTTATGGTTCCAACTGTTGTCGAACGCCGCACCGACCGTCCCGCCGGTTGGCACGAGCTGGCTGACCCCGGCATTATAGGTAGTACTCCTCTGCCTGCCAACCGATGCTCCACCGGTGACAAAGCTGTTCGCCGACAGGGTGGTCGAATCCTGATAATTGGCCTGGAGAGAGAGAAGCGGATTGTAGATGCCCAAATTCTTGTAGATATCCGCCTCTGCCGATGCAGGGGTATAGAGCGCAGCCTTCACGTCCAGGTTCTTTTCCACCGCCAGCCTGATGGCCTCCTTCAAGGTAAGCTTAAGCGTCCCATCCTGCGCCAGGGCCGGAGCTGTAAAAAGCGCCAGCATAACGGTCGCCAATAAATATCTCTTCACCCGCTGTTCCTCCTTAAAAGTCCGTGAAGAACCAGATCTACATACGCCTCGGGCGCGAACAAAGCATCTTCATCGATGGCGATGGAGACGACAAAACCCCGCAGCATGTTGAAAATGATCTTGGCCACTTCATCGGCGTCACACCCCCGGAAAACACCGGTTTTCATTCCCTTCCTGATTATGTCCGCTATCACTCTGCATCGCTCCAGGAGAAACTCCCTCTTTAGGTCAATCCCGAAGGAAAACCCCAGTTCCCTCCCCTGGATGATGATCATACCCTGATGCTTTCGGGCAAAATCGATACTGAGTGAAATAAAGACACCGATTGCCTCCCGCGGATCGTCGATATTGCACAGTGCATCCCCGGTCCGGTCGTTCAGCTGTTTCATCCTGTCCCGCATCAGCGTCAGATACAACTCTTCCTTATTCCTGAAATAGAGATAAATAGCGCCTACACTGGTCCCCGCAACCCGGGCGATCGTCCGCATATTTGCCTTGGCATAACCATGCCCGGTAAAAACGGCCTGTGCCGCCTCAAGTATATTTAGTTTTGTTTCTTCCGCTGAACGATTGTTCATGTGAACGATTGTTCACGAAAATGGGATGTTTGTCAATGGGAAAGATGCATGAGAATTATGCGGGATATTTGATGCGGTGTTGGGTTGGAGGGTTGCGCTGTTGGAGAGTTGATTATAATCGGATTTCAATAAAACAAAAAGGGCCGCTTCCCGTGAAGCAGCCCTTAACTTACCGCGTATGATTGCACCAAGCCCTAAAGGTCTTCTTCCTCCGGCTCTTCTTCATCCGCATCCACGCCGACCCCTTCGTCATAACTAAGGTCATCCTCAACCATTTCTTCCATTTCGTCAGCCAGGAACAGATCCGCGGAATTCGCATCCTCGTCGTCGCTTATCGCCTCGAACCTGGCAAGGATATCCCTATTGGTGCAGTACCGGTCCTTCTTGTATTCGCAGACATCCCTCGAGCAGAGATCGAAGAGCTGAATCTCACTGCAGAGCCTCCGAGGGTTTTCAACCTTATCCATTTAAATCACCTTCTGAATCACCTTCTGAATTTCGCTATTTCGGCTGGTCTCTTGCAAAGAGCCGCATTTTATTCGTTGTTCACGTACTCCATGGCTTTATTTACGTCATCCGCGCAACCTATGTAGATGGGGGCGCGCTGGTCGAGGCATTCCGGCTTGATGTCGAGGATCGGCACCTTGCCGTTTGTGGCGGCGCCGCCGGCATTTTCTATCAGATAGGCCATGGGATTCAATTCGAACAACAACCTGAGCTTTCCGTTCGGTGAGCCGTTCAGGGCGGGATACATGAATATCCCCTTCCCTTTCATCAGTACCTGGTTTATATCGGGAACGAAGCCTCCTGAATAGCGCAGCTTGCACCCTTTGGCCTCCAGATAGCGGACGAATTTCTCGTTCCCCTCGGTGTATTTGTTACGCAGACCGCCCGGGGCGTAGATATCACCGGACGGCTTCATTGTCACGTTTTCCCGGGTCAGGGTAAACTCCATGAGATGGTTCATGGTGAATTCGTAGACACCGTTGCCCACCGAATAGACGAGGGATACCCGCGGGCCGTAAAGGATATACATGGCCGCCACCTGCTTGCGACCAACCTGGAACAGGTCGCTGCCGGAATAGATGGAAACGATCGTCCCCACCGCGAGGTTGACATCCACCAGGGAAGAGCCGTCAAGGGGGTCGTAAGCGACGGAATACATGCCGTCGGTATCCGTCGTCACCTGGAGAATCTCGTCCATCTCCTCGGAAGCGATGTTGCAGACTACCCCGGATTTGATCAGCCGTTTCCGGATGATGCGGTCGGACAGAACATCGAGGGCTAGCTGCTCCTCGCCGTAAAGGTTGGAAGTGCCCGCCACCCCCAGGTCACCGGTCCGCACGGCGTTGATGACATATTTGCTCGCCTCTGCTATCTCACAGATAAGATGAATGAGGTTGTCAACTATATTCTGTTCGCGCAGATGCCGCCTTAAGTCAATCTGGAATTTTGATTTGCCCGCTTCTGTAGTCATGTAAACCCTCCTCAAATTGGAGTATTACAGCTACGTCGAGATTAATTGAAATGTCCCGGCAAATCAAGCAAAAAGTGCATTTACGGCCTGTATCCCTTGACATCGGCCGTTTCTGTGGTATCTAGATTATCTATAAAAATAGCGAAGAAAATATGGAGCGTTTTTTATGGACACCGGCAGCAGGAGGAAATTTCTGGCTGTCTGCCTTGGCGCTGTTGCTGCGGCAGGGGCAGGGGCCACACTTTATCCGGTTTATAAATACCTCGCCCCGCGAAAAGCGGACGGAAACGGGGTTAAGGTGAGCTTCCCCGAAGCCGAGGTGCCGCCGGGCGGGGCGAAGTTTTTCGATTTTCGCGGAGAGGCCGGTGTCATCGTCCGGAAAAAAAGCGGTGAGCTGGTCGCCCTTTCCGCTGTCTGTACCCATCTGGGGTGCATCGTTCAGTGGGAAAACGAGAAGCAGGATTTCCTCTGCCCCTGCCATGCAGGGCGGTATACCACGGATGGGGCCGTGATTTCCGGACCGCCTCCCCACCCCCTTGCAAAACTGTCCTTCACCGTCGCCAATGGCACAATCACCATCGGCTAACGGATAATTACACCCGAGAGGGGAAAGAAATGCCAAATATACATCCGGTTCAAGGTTCAGGGTTTTTACTTCGAACCTGGAACCTTGAACGTGGAACGTAATATTGCCCATCTGCCGCTCAGATTAGTCCTGTTTCTGTCCCGTCTTGACCGTATAGGAGACAAGCATGAGATTTCTGAAAAGTGTCTATAACTGGTGCGAGGTGCGGCTGGGGATAAAGGAGCTGGTGGAAAAGGAACTGACCGGTTACCTCCTGCCGCGTAACATCAATTTCTGGTATTCAATGGGGAGCATACTTCTCTTCATTTTTATCATGCAGGTGGCAACCGGGATTCTTCTCCTCGTCTACTATGTCCCAGATGCGGACAAGGCCTTCGGCAGCGTCACCACGATCATGAACCGGGTGCAGTTCGGCTGGTTCATCCGCCTGTGCCATGCGATCGGCTCCAGCATGATGGTCCTGTTTGTCCTTCTCCATATGCTATCCGTTCTCTTCATGGGGAGCTACAAGAGCCCGCGGGAGTTGAACTGGCTGTCGGGCTTCATCCTTTTCAACCTGGTCCTGGCAACCTGCCTGACAGGCTACCTCCTCCCCTGGAGCCAGCTCTCGTTCTGGGCGACCACCGTTGCCACCAACAGCGTCGGTGCGATCCCCTATATCGGCCAATTCCTCGTCGAGTTCCTACGCGGCGGCAAACTGGTAGGCGCTCCCACCCTGGGGCGCTTCTTCACCCTCCACGTAGCGGTGATCCCCATTTTGATAGCCGCTGTCGTCGGGCTCCACCTCTTTTTCCTGGAAAGGATCGGCGTCTCCACCCCGCCGTTCGGACTCGACAAAACCAGCAACCGCTGGCAGGGAGAGGCATTCAGGTATGATGACCATCCGGGAGGCATCCCCTTCTTTCCCAACTATCTGTTGCAGGATATGACCTCGATTGCCGTCTATTTTGCCCTCTTCGCCGCCGTCCTCTTCTTTTCGCCCTACATATTTTTCCCGAAAGACGCCTTCGTCCAGGCCAACCCCTTCCAGACCCCTGCCCACATCAAGCCGGAATGGTATTTCCTCGCCAACTACCAGACCCTGAAGCTCTTCCCCAACGAATTCGTCGGGCTCTCCATACAGGGC
>JBGPID010000299.1:0-4241 GCA_041484725.1 Geobacteraceae bacterium
GAAGCGCGCATACGCCATGCCGACGGCGCCTATCGCTGGATTGCCGTTGCCGGTTTCGGCATCGAGCGTGATGATGACGGAAAAGTAACCAGGGTGCTGGGAATCAGGACGGACGTCACCGAGCGTAAACAGGCCGAGGAGAAACTGGCCAGGCTCAATGAAGAGCTGGAACGGCGCGTTGACGAGCGCACCGCCCTCCTGCGGCAGAGGACCGAAGAGCTGGAACTGGCCAACGAAAGGCTGAAAGAGGTCGATCGCCTCAAGTCCGCGTTTCTCGCCTCCATGAGCCATGAGCTGCGAACCCCCTTGAACTCCGTCATCGGCTTCTCCAGTATCCTCCTTAACGAATGGGTCGGTCCGGCCAATGCGGAGCAGAAGCAGAACCTCACGAGCATTCTCAGATCCGGCAGGCACCTCCTCAATATGATAAACGATGTCCTGGACGTCACCCAGATCGAGGCCGGCACGATCACACCGGTCATCGAGGAGTTCGAACTGTATGATCTCCTTGCCGAAGCGGAGAACGAGGTAACGGCTGCCATTCGGGAAAAGGGGCTGGAGCTGCGGAGCGAATTGCTCCGTCAGCGGATGCGCACCGACCGGCGGCGGCTTTTGCAGTGCGTGCTGAACATCTTGGCCAACGCGGTGAAGTTCACGGACAGGGGGAGCGTGACCGTGGCTGCGCGGATCGCCTCTTTCACCGGAGAAACGCCGGCAGAGGAGATGGTGGAGATCGCCGTTACCGACACCGGCATCGGCATCGGGGAAGAAGACCGGTCGAGAATATTCCAGCCCTTTCACCGCATCGTCACACCTGAGCGGGCAATCGTTCCCGGCACCGGGCTCGGGCTCTTTCTGACCCGAAAGATTGCGACGGAGATCCTGAAGGGTGACATTCAAGTTTCGAGCGAATTCGGCAAGGGGAGCCGGTTTTCCCTGAAAATACCCGTGAGGTTGCCATGAACAAGGTCGTTGCCATTGAGGATAATCCGGAGAGCATGCGGCTCAGTACAGGAGATCACAATTGGGTAGAGAGGGTAATAATGCAATCAGTAAATGGTCCGTTCTTGGTATGCATCATGTTTTCCCGATATTTCTCGGCTGTTTTTATTCAAATCATTGCCAGGGCAAAGCTGTCATCCATTGCCGGCGTGATCGCTTTATTCTGTTTTATGAATGTATTCGCTGCAATTGCGGCAGACAATCCGAAGGTTCTTGTTCTTCATTCCTACCACAGCGGCTTTCAATGGACCGATGATCAGAATTCCGCAATCATCAAGTCGCTCCAGTCAGCATATCCCAAAGGCGACGTCTTTGTCGAATATATGAACACCAAGCGAGTTGCTCTGGAAGTCATGTCCCCCATGCTGCGGCAGAATTACGCAATACTGTACCGCAATGTAAGACTTAATCTGATAATCGCTACAGACAACAATGCGCTTGATTTTCTGCTCAAGTATGGCGATGAACTATTCCCGGGCGTGCCGGTTGTCTTTTGCGGCATTAACAACTTTGATGACTATAACCTCAGCGACCACCGCAATTATACCGGCGTAAGAGAAGATTTCGATACCGGCGCCACGCTCGATATCGCTCTGCGTTTTCACCCCGATACGCATACGGTTGCCATGATTGCTGATGTAACAGAGAGTTCTCAAATCACTCTGGCGATTGCGAGGAAGGTTGTGAAGGCGAAGAAGTACGGGAAAATCCGGTTCGTCGAGTTAAGCGGTTTGTCCGAAACGGCTCTGGCGGAAAAACTCAGCAAACTCGAAAAAGGAACGATCATCCTGCTATTGTCATATTACCGCTCACCTGAGGGGCGCGTATTCACGGTTAAAGACGGCATGCAACTCATTCAAGAACACACGCAATTGCCTGTGTATGCGCTTTGGGATTTTTACATGCTCCCTCCGGCCATAGGCGGGAAAATTGTGACCGGCACACTGCAGGGAAAGGCGGCTGCCGAGATCGCTATCCGCATTCTCAAGGGTGAAAAACCGGAAGCAATCCCTCCATATTCCTGTCCGACCGCTTATTATTTCAATTACGATGCCCTTCAAAAATATAATATTCCTGCTTCGCTAATCCCCGCGGACAGCATTATCGCAGGAAAACCGGATACAATCTATTCAAGATACAAAACCTATATCTGGATCGGAGCTGCTTTCGCTCTAAGTCTGATTGCCACGATACTAATCCTTCTACGCAGTATTGTTCTCCAGCATCGCAATGAGGCTGCTCTCCGCGCAAGCGAAGAGAAATTCCGTGTCCTTTTTGAAAATGCCATCGAAGGCATCTACCAGACCTCGCTCGACGGGCGGCTCTTGAGCGCTAATCCGGCGATGGCTCACATCCTGGCCTTTGCCTCACCTGACGAGTTGAAGGCAACTCTAACCAATGTCTGGCAGCAACTCTATGTCCATCCCGAGGACAGAGATATCTTCCTCTCCGCGATTCTCGCGCAGGGAACAGTGAACGGACTCGAGTTTCAATTCCGCCAAAAGGACAAGCAAACGATCTGGGTATCCATCAACGCCCGCTTGGTACGCGACGATGCCGGTGCGCCGCTTTTCGTTGAGGGCTTTATCACCGACATCACCGAGCGCAAGCGGGCGGAGAAGGCTCTGAAAATGAGCGAGGAGAGGTTCCGGCGTCTGGCGGAGAATGCGCGGGATACCATCTATCGCATGTCGTTGCCGGACGGTGCCTATGAGTACATGAGCCCCGCCGCAATCGAGCTTACCGGCTACGCACCGGAGGAGTTCTATCGCAATCCGCAATTGTTGCGCGAGTTCATCCATCCTGAATGGCGCCCCTATATCGAGGAGGAGTGGTCGAGACTGCTGAAGGGGGAGATGCCCCCCACATACGAGTTCCAGATAATCCACAGGTCCGGGGATGTGCGATGGGTGAACCAGCGGAACATCATGGTCCGTGACGAAGAGGGCCGCCCGGTCGCCATTGAGGGGATCGTCACCGACATAACCGAAAGGAAGAGGTCCGAGGAAGAGCTCTGCAGGCTCAATGAGAAGCTAAGAAGCCTTAACGAAGAGCTGGAACAGCGGGTGAAAGAGAGGACCGCCGAACTGGAGGTGAAAAACGCGGAGCTGTACAAAATGAACCGGCTCTTCGTCGGCAGGGAGCTCAGGATGGTGGAGCTGAAGGAAAAGATCAGGGAGCTGGAAAGGAAGTCGGCGCAGAAAGACTCATGAAAAGAGCTGCCTGAGTATTTCTCAACAGAAAGGAATGATGGTCTGCTGAAATATCGAGGAGCCGATGAAACCAGAAGAAATCTACAAAGACCCTGCGTTTCCCGTCATGGCCATGGACATCCTGGGCAATGTGCTCAGCCGCGCGGATAATCCCGGTGACCTGGGAACCTATCTGACAGAGGAGGTCCGGGATTTGACCGGCGCGCGCTGCGTGCTGCTCATCCAATGTCCGGGCACCCCAACCGTGACAGCGCACCGCGTTGTCAGCGTGAATCCCTTGCGCCGGCGTGAATGGGCCGAATCGCCGGCAGGAAACAGATTATACGAGGTCGTCCACCGCGTGCCGTCGGCGCAACTCTGGCGAGGGGAAGAACCGTCGGAGGTGGCCGGGCTCCTGCGACAGGAGGGGTTTGAGCTATCGATGGTTTTTCCGCTGCATGCGGGAGAATTCCGCGTGGGCGCCATGCTCGTGCTCGGCCTCCCCGACGAAGAGCATATCACCTCCGTGCTAAGCCTCCTCAACAACCTCTCCGCCATCGTGGCCCTGGTATTGCGCAGCGCGATACTTTACGAGAAACAGGAGCAGCTTATCCGGGAGCGGACCGCCGAGCTTCGGGACAACTATGAGAAGCTGGCGATGGAACTCGCCGAGCGCCTGCGGGCGGGAGAGGCACTGCGCGAGAGCGAGGAAAAGTATCGCACGATTTTCCAGAACTCGCCACTGGGCATTTTCCGTTCGTCGTTCGAAGGTCGTTTCCTCGATGTCAACCCGGCCACGGCCAAGATACTCGGTTACGATTCGCCCGAGGCGGTAATCCGCGAAATCTATAATATCGCCGAACAGATATATGTCCACACTGGAGACCGCCAAAGGATAGTCTCCGAGCAATTGGGCTCGGCCGATATCACCCATTACGTTAACCGTTTTCGGCGTAAGGACGGCAGCGAATTCATTGCCAATCTGTATCTGAAAACAATACACGATGCAGAGGGTCGGCCGATTTACCTTCAAGGCATTGTAGAGGA
>JBGPID010000300.1:0-4233 GCA_041484725.1 Geobacteraceae bacterium
GCCGGTGCGAAGATAAAACGGCACCCCCTGCCAGCGCCAGTTGTCGATGAAGAGCTTGAGGGCGGCATAGGTCTCGGTCGCCGAGCCGGGGAGCACATTCGGCTCTTCCCGGTAGGCCGGCACCGGTTTCCCGCCTGTCTCTCCCTTCCCGTACTGGCCCCGCACCGCCACCTGGTGGACCTCGCCGGGACGGATGGGACGGATGGCGCGGAGCACATCGACCTTTTTGTTGCGGACCTCGTCGGCGGCGAAAGAAATGGGCGGCTCCATGGCGATCAGGCAGAGGATCTGGAGGAGGTGATTCTGCACCATGTCACGCAGGGCGCCGGCCTGATCGTAATACCCTCCCCGCCCCTCGACCCCCACCGTCTCCGCCACGGTGATCTGCACATGGTCGATATAACGCCGGTTCCAGATAGGTTCGAAGAGCGAGTTGGCGAAGCGGAAGGCGAGGATGTTCTGCACCGTTTCCTTCCCCAGGTAGTGGTCGATCCGGTAGATCTGCGACTCGGCGAAGAGCGAGGTGAGGAGCCGGTCGAGGTCGCGGCCGAACGGCTTCTCCACAACCAGCCGGTCCCGTTCACAATCCCTGCAGATCCCCAACTGCTCCAGATACCTGGCCGCGGCTACCATCAGATCGGGGGAGATTGCCAGATAGAAGACCCTGTCCCCCCTGCTGTTCCACTCCTGATCGAGATCGCTGAGCCGGCGACCAAGGGCTTCACCGGTCGCATGATCGGTTAAATCCCCCGCAAAGTATGACAGATGGGAGGCGAACTCTCGCCACTTTTCTTCGTCCGCCTTACCGCGCCTGGAGAAGGCGTCCACCCCTTCCCTGAGCCGGCCGCGGAACCCGTCGTCATCTATCCGCTTCCGGGCGACCCCGACAATGGCGAAGCGTTCCGGCAGATGATGGTCGAGGAAGAGGCTGTAGAGGGCCGGCACGAGCTTGCGCCGGGCAAGGTCGCCACCCGCCCCGAAAATTACCATCACGATCGGTCCCTGCTGATTATTGGCCGGCATGGCGCCTCCCTCTAGTCCGCTTTCTCTTTGTGGCCGCCGAACCCGTGGCGCATCGCCGACAGGAGCCGGTCAGCGAAATCGGCCCTGCCCCGTGAAGCGAAGCGCTCGTAAAGCGCGGCACTCAATACCTGGCACGGGACCCCCTCATCTATGGCGGCCATTACTGTCCAGCGCCCTTCCCCCGAATCGGCGACCCGCCCCTGGAAACCATCGAGATCATGACTGCCGAGGAGCGCCCCGGCGGAGAGATCGAGGATCCAGGAGGTGATCACGCTTCCCCGCCGCCAGAGTTCTGCAATATCGGCGAGATTGAAGTCATACCGGTAATAATCAGGATCGCGCAGCGGCGCGGTCTCGGCATCCGCCTCCCGCGCCTCTCTCGCCGCATCGGCATGGCGCAGGATGTTGAAGCCTTCGGCATAGGCAGCCATCATCCCGTATTCGATGCCGTTGTGCACCATCTTGACGAAATGCCCGGCGCCGCTCGGGCCGCAGTGGAGATAGCCGGCCTCGGCCGTTCCACTCCTCTCCTCACGCCCGGGGGTGCGCGGCGCTGCGTCGATGCCGGGCACCAGGGTGGTGAAGAGGTGCCCAAGCCGCGCCACCGCCTCCCTTTCCCCGCCGACCATCAGGCAGTACCCTCGCTCCAGCCCCCACACCCCGCCGCTCGTCCCGACATCGACATAATGGACCCCTTTCCCTTGCAGTTCCCCGGCCCGGCGCATGTCGTCCCGGTAATAGGAGTTCCCCCCGTCGATGACGATATCGCCTTTATATAGATACGGCAAAAGGGCGCTAATCGTTGCATCCACCAGCGCCGCAGGGAGCATCAGCCAGAGCACCCGCGGCATGGCGAGCCGGGCCATGAGCGTTTCAACCGATTCCGTTCCGGTTGCTCCTTCCTGCACCAGCGCCGCGACGGCGCTGATGTCCAGATCGTAGACGATGCAGTCATGACCCCCCTTCAGCAAACGCCTGACCATGTCCCCCCCCATCCGCCCCACTCCGATCATCCCCACCTGCATAGTATGCCTCTCATTTCCCTACTTGGCTTTCCCGCTCACTCACTGCCGTGCTCCTGCTCCACTGCCGCCACCTTTGCCAGCCGGCGCCGGTGGCGCTCGGCTCCGCTGAAGCGGGCCGCGAGAAAGCTCCGGACCAGCTCGGACGCCTGGGCAAAGCCGATTACCAGGCTGCCGAGACAGATGACGTTCATGTCGTCGTCTTCCACTCCCTGGTGGGCGGAAAAGTCGTCGTGGACCAGGGAGGCCCGCACCCCACGGATCTTGTTGGCGGCAATGGCCGCTCCCACCCCGCTGCTGCAGAGGGCGATCCCCCGCTCCACTGCTCCCGCCGCAACTCCCCTTGCCAGGGGGATGACGAAATCGGGGTAGTCATCGTCCGGATCGAGCCGAAGGGCGCCGAAGTCCGTCACCTCGTGCCCCTCCCCTTTGAGCACGACGACCAGCCGTTCTTTCATGGTGAAGCCGCCATGATCGGCGGCGATGCCGATACGCATCACTTCCTCTCCTCCTCCCGTACCAGCAGGGCGACTGCCCGCTGGCGGACGTTCTCCACTGTGAAACCGTATTCCCGGAGCATCACCTCGCCGGGGGCGGAGGCACCGAACCGTTCAACGCCGAGGACTTCCCCTCCATCCCCAACATAGCGGTGCCACCCCTGCGGGGAACCCGCCTCGATTGCCAGGCGTGCCTTGACCTGCGGCGGAATGACGGATTCCCGGTACTCCAGAGGCTGCTCGTCGAACAACTCCCAACTCGGCATGGAGACGACCCTGGCACGGATTTTTTCCGCCCGGAGTTCCTCCCACGCCGCCAGTGCCAGCGAGAGCTCCGAGCCGGTGGCGATAAGGAGCAGCTCCGGAGGTCCCCCCTCGGCGTCGGCCAGGATATATCCCCCGCGCCGTAGTCCCGCGGCCGGGGCGTAGCGGCCCCGGTCAATGGTGGGAAGATTCTGGCGGGAGAGGACGAGCGCCACTGGCCGCTCTTTCACTTCCAGCGCCACCTGCCAGGCTATGGCGGTTTCATTGGCATCGCCGGGACGGATCACCAGCAGGTTCGGGATCGCCCTGAGAGCCGCAATTTGCTCAATCGGCTGGTGGGTGGGGCCGTCCTCGCCCAGGGCAATGCTGTCATGGGTGAAGATATGGATCACCTTGAGCCCCATTAGCGCAGCCAGGCGGAGCGCCGGCCGGAGGTAATCGGAAAATGTGAGGAAGGTGGCGCCGAAGGGGATGGTCCCGCCGTGGGCCGCCATACCGTTCAAGATTGATGCCATGGCGTGCTCGCGCACACCGAAGTGGATGTTGCGCCCCCCGTAACCCCACTCCGGCCCGACTGTTCCCTGCCGGTCAACAGGGTCAAGTGCGGGACTCTCGAAGTCCCCCTGACCCTGGAGAGCGGTATTGGTCGACGGGTTCAGGTCCGCTGAGCCGCCGATGAGCATGGGAAGCCGGGGAGCGACTGCGTTCAGCACCTTCCCGGAGGCGACGCGGCTCGCCATCCCCTTGGGATCGGCAGGGAAAGCGGGTATCGCCGCTTCCCACCCCGCCGGGAGTTTCCCTTCCATCACCTCGCTCAGTTCCTGCGCAAGTTCGGGGAATTCCCGGGCATAGAAAGAAAGCATCGTGTCCCACGACGCCTCGGCCTCCATCCCCTTTGCCAAGGCCTGGCGGAAACAGAGTAGAGCCTCTTCCGGTACGAGAAACTGCGGCTCTGCCGGCCACCCCAGCTTCTCCCTGGTAAGCCGCACCTCCTCCTCCCCCAGCGGCGAACCGTGCGCCGCAAAGGTGTCCTGCTTGTGCGGGGAGCCGAAACCGATGTGGGTGCGGACGATGATGAGAGAAGGACGCCCCGTCTCGTTCCGGGCGCACTCCAGGGCAGAGGCGATCGCTTCCAGGTCGTTGCCATCCGCCACGCGCTGCACGTGCCAGCCGTACGCCTCGAACCTCTTGCCGCGCTCCTCGGTGAAGGAGAGGTCGGTTGCCGCGGCAAGGGAGATGCGGTTGTCGTCGTAGAGGCAAATCAGTTTAGCGAGCCGCAGATGGCCGGCGAGCGAGGCCGCCTCCGCCGCCACACCCTCCATCAAGTCGCCGTCGCCGGCGATCGTGTAGGTGAAATGGTCGATGATGGGGAAGCCCGTCCGGTTGTAGCGGGCGGCGAGGCGGGCCTCTGCAATCGCAATCCCGAC
>JBGPID010000301.1:0-4207 GCA_041484725.1 Geobacteraceae bacterium
AGCGGGAAACGGGATTCGGAAACTGCCTGATAAATCAGACAAATCCAATAAACCTAAATAATATCAACTAGCTATTCAAGCCATTACATCGGTCAAAGTCCATTAAAACTATCCAAATCAATCAAAATCTACCTTGTTTGGTGACTTGACCCTTTTCCCCTTCTTCCTCCTTATTTCCTCCCTTTCGATGGTAACTCCAAAAGTATGGACTCCTCCCATTTCTTTGTTACTTCAGCATAAATTAGCGTCTTGCTGTCGACGAGTTCTATGACGTTAAACGCCTTCTTACCGGCATCCTTGAGCGATGAGCCAGACAACCAACACCTGTTGTTGAAAAGGATGTACCTATCGTGTAACTTTGGGTGTCTACGAACTTCAATCGAATGTCCTTCGGTTTTGAAATCCTGGAGTGCTCTTTCGAAATCGTCAGCCAAGGAATTTGAATGCTGACCTGTGAGGATCCTAATATGCTGTTTAACATCGCGTAGGCAATCAAGTGTATTGATACCTACCCAGTTATCCACGACAGTGACCTCCGTATCTGCCTTTCCAAGAAACGCCCGTGACTCTGACTTGGCTGTGAGAGGGTTGTTTTCTGGTACACTCAACTCGCTGGGAAGACCACCCTCTTGAAGTTCAACTTCCAGAGGGGCGATCAAGTCAACCATGGATTGATGATGATTTCGTTTCTCATTTCCTGTGCGGGCCACACCTTCCTGTGCTCGGCTGAGGAGACTCACAACCAGAGCTCGAAGAAATCTTCGGTTGTTGCCGTGCTCAATGTTTTGAATGAGAGAACGCACCCAAGCGACATGTGGGACTCCGCTGAGCAAATGATATGACAGATCTACATCAAAGGCGGTGCATAACTCCATCAATTCGGAGTCGTTGTAATAGAACTTGGTTGCGTCGGCAAGAGTCGTAATATACTTCGTGTCTAGAGCCATAATGTCACCTCTATCGTTCTATTCTCAGTTCTTTATTGCCGGTTTCCGTTCAACATCCTGATTTGTATGATTTAGTTTAAAGCAAAATCCGCAAGAGAAGTCTTTGGGGTCAGGCCCAGGATGGCACTCAAAGTGTGACGCAGTGTAAGACGCATGAGGCTTCAACTTTTTCTCTTTTAGCGTTTCCCGTCTCCTGTCTAACATTCTCGCCTGCCTCGCCTCGAACCTATTTCAGCACCTCCACATCATATCCGCGCCCGGTGAGATAGCGGATTACTTCCTCGATATGCTCGTAACCCCGGGTCTCAAGCTCCAGCGATACCTCGGTCCGGCCAAGCGGAAGGGCAATGGAGCGGCGGTCGTGGGAGATGAGGTAGATATTTGCCCGGGTGGCGGCGACATCGGCCGACAGCTGTGCCAGTGAGCCGGGGACGTCCGCCAACTGTACCTTCAGCTTCAGGTAGCGACCCGCAGCCAGGAGACCGCGTTCCACGACGATGGAGATTGTCCTGACATCGATGTTGCCGCCGGAGAGAAGGCAGACCGTCTTGCCGGAGAGATCCTTAACCCTGCCGTTCAAAAGCGCCGCCAGGGTGACCGCGCCGGCCCCCTCGACCAGCAGCTTGGTCCTTTCCAGGAGGGCAACGATGGCCTGGGCGATCTCTTCCTCTTCCACCAGGACCACCTCATCCACCAGCTCGCGGACAATCGGGAAGGTCTTCCGTCCCACCCGCTTCACGGCGATCCCGTCAGCCAGGGAAAAGGCCAGCGGTGCTTCCACGATCTCCCCCTTTTCCAGCGAATAGTGCATGGAGGGCGCGGCGGCCGCTTCAACGCCGATGATCCTCACCCGCGGCTGGGTCGCTTTTACAGCGGAGGCGATCCCGGAAATCAGCCCGCCCCCGCCGATGGGGATAATGATGTTGGCCAGGTCCGGAAGATCGCCGAGGAGTTCCAGGCCGATGGTCCCCTGTCCCGCCATGACCAGCGGCTCGTCGAAGGGATGGACAAACAGGGCGCCGCTCTCCCTGCCGGCCATGACAGCCGCTGTATACGCCTCGTCGAAGTTCTTCCCGGTAAGAACCACCTCGGCGCCGTAATCCCTAGTGGCGAAGACCTTCTGGGGCGGGGTGCTCTCCGGCATGAAGACCGTCGCCTTCACCCCGAGGAGATCGGCCGAGAATGCCACACCCTGGGCATGGTTTCCCGCCGAGGCGGTGATCACGCCTTTGGCCAGATTTTCCCGGGGCTGGGCGGTCATGAAGTTGAGGGCCCCGCGGATCTTGAATGAGCCGGTCCGCTGCAGGTTTTCACATTTGAAATAGATGGGAGTGCCGAGCTTTTCGCTGAAATGGTGAGAATGGATCAGCTCGGTGCGCCGCACCCTCTTGCGCAACCGGTCAAAGGCCTCGACGATCAGTTCATAGGGGAGCATGGACTCTCCGGAGGGGAAAGGGGAACAAACCCCATATTCCAGGCAGCAAATAACAAATAAATTAACCCAATCACGGCATTTACTCGCGCAAAGGTTGCACCCGGCCGCCGCAGCCAAGTCTGCTTTGGCGGAGGTGGCAAGAAAATCTAAATACTTATAGGGTAAAGACCCAAACCAATAGGGTGAAAGATAATTGCCTGATAACTGGTTGCTTTTCCTTTGCGTTCTTGGCGTGCTTAGCGCGAAACAGCTTTTTCTTGGTTTATAGGTTTAATAAACAAAAGGCTATTTTATTTTGGATATTGTCTGGCATTTGCGATCTTGTATCTGTAATTTCAATGGTCATGCTCATGGTCATGCCCGTGATCATGGTGTCCCTTGCGTTGGCGGTGGCGCAACTCCTTGAGGACCGGGGTTTCAATACACATGGTGCACTCCGCCTGAAGGGTGGTATGGGAAATATGATACCGCCTTAGGAGAAGTTCCTCAATGTCGCGCAGCACTTCGGTCTGGGTTGCCTTATGCTCGGGCTTCACATCCACATGTGCCGACAGGGCGAGGATATGGGAGCAGATGGTCCAGATGTTGAGATGGTGGACATCGTTGACCCCTTTAATCGTACGGATGGCGTCGACAACCTCGGCAATTTTCATGCCGCGTGGCGCTCCTTCCAGCAGTATGTGGGCCGATTCCCTGAGCACCCGCCAGGCGCCCCAGAAGATGACGAAGCCGATCCCTATGGAAATGACTGCATCCAGTACGTACCAGTGGGTGAAATAGATCACCAGGCCGCCGATGATCACTCCCACCGAAGCGGCGGCATCGCCTATGACGTGGAGAAAGGCGCTTCTGACATTGAGGTCGTCATGGGAGTGATGATGCAGGGCCGATGCCGCCACCATGTTCATAAAGAGACCGATGGCGGCGATAATGAACATGGGGAGGCTTTTTACCTCTTCCGGCTGGAAGAGCCTTCCCCATGCTTCGTAAAATATGCCGAAGGCGATCATGAAAACGGATGCCCCGTTGATAAAGGAGGCGAATACCTCTACACGATGCCAGCCGAAGGTGCGGGTATCCGAAGCGGGGAAGGCGGCCAGCTTGATGGCTGCCAGCGAAAGGCCGAGGGCGAAAAGGTCGAGGAAAACATGGGCGGCATCGGAGAGAAGCGCCAGGGAATTGGTCCAGATTCCGCCTGCAACCTCGGCCAGCAACGTCAGGGTGGTCAGGACAATGGCGTACTTGAACCGGCCGGCTATGCTTTTGTCCAGATGAAGCTCCGCGTGCATCCGCTTTAGTCCCTTTCCTGCTAAATTGCCCCGTCCCGAAAGCGGGGAAAGCCGTGCTATTCAGCTAAGTTCAGTGTATCAAAGCAGTGCTGTCCGGTCAATCATTTAGAGATTTGCGTCCTTGCAATTTGATGATGTAGCTGGTATTTTATGCTACACTTTTTATGAAGGAGCAGACAGCCATGAGCAACCATCACAGAATATTGATTCTCGGCTCCGGGCCGGCCGGTTATACTGCCGCTGTTTATACCGCCCGCGCCAACCTGAGTCCCGCCTTGATCACCGGCATTCAGCCGGGGGGGCAGTTGATGACGACAACCGGCGTGGACAACTGGCCGGGAGACCCGGACGGTGTACAGGGACCGGATCTGATGGAGCGGATGCGCAGACATGCCGAGCGTTTCAACACCCTGTTCATTAATGACCATATCAACAGGGCCGATCTTTCCCAGCGGCCGTTTCGCCTCGAAGGAGGCAGCGCTACCTATACCTGTGATGCCCTCATAATAGCCACCGGAGCTACCGCCAGATACCTG
>JBGPID010000302.1:0-4198 GCA_041484725.1 Geobacteraceae bacterium
CACGACATTGATAAGCGCAAGCGGCAGAAAAACTTTCCAGCCGAGCCGCATGAGCTGGTCGTAACGGTATCTGGGGTAGGTCGCCCTGATCCAGATGAAACAGAACATGAAAAAATAGACCTTGACGATGAAATTGATCACCGACGGGAACGGCCCGTGCCAGCCACCAAGGAAGAAAGTGGTTGCCACGGCGCTGACCGTGACCATGTTGGCGTATTCAGCCATGAAGAACATGGCGTACTTCATGCTCGAGTATTCGGTGCTGAATCCCGCCACCAGCTCATTCTCCGCCTCGGGGAGATCGAAGGGGGTGCGGTTGGTTTCCGCGACCGAGCAGATGCAGAAGAGGATGAAGGCCAGCGGCTGCTTCCAGATATACCAGCCGAACAGCCCTGCCTGGTCGGCCACGATCTTGTGCAGGGAGAGGGACTCGGAGAGCATGAAGACAGCAACCAGGGCAAAGCTGGCGGCAAGCTCATAGGAAATCATCTGCGCCGCCGAGCGGAGCCCCCCCAGGAGGGAGTATTTGCTGTTGGATGCCCACCCCGCCAGCACTATGCCGTAGACCCCCAGGGAGGACATGGCCAGGACATAGAGTACACCGACATTGACATCCTCCACCTTCCCCAGCACAGGGTCATAATAGGCGGCTATCTGGAGGGGTATCCTGTAGCCGGCGATCTCGATGGTATCGCCGAAGGGGATCACGGCAAAGGCGGCGTACGCCGGCACCAGGGCCATAAAAGGCGCCAGGAAGAAGACGAATTTGCTCACCTGCAACGGGGCGATCTCTTCCTTGAAGAACAGCTTGATACCGTCCGCTATCGGTTGCAGAAGGCCATGCCAGCCCGTTCTCATGGGGCCCAGCCGGATCTGGATATGACCGATTATCTTCCGTTCGGCATAGGTCGCATAGGCCACGGTGAGAATCAGAAAAACAAAGACCGTAATCACCTTGGCAAACATGGCGAGATAATAGAACAGCGGAAGTCCCATGAATTCGTATCCCATTTGCTCCCCTTCCCTCCTTTTTTCATACGTAAATAATGGAAGCGCTTAAAGTCCCCCTTGGCCAAAGCGGGGAAATATTTACAAACTAGACCTTATTGTCACCCAGGTGACCGGCGCGCCGGCGGTCAGGGTGTTGATCGATTCTTCGCCAAAGTGGTACGGGGCAAAGAGGACCCCACGGGGGAGCCGCGAACCGACCTTGGCCTTGAGACGCACCGCGCCGGCCGCGGAGGTGACGATGACAACCGCGCCGGCGCTGATCTTCAGCTCCCTTGCGTCCTCTTTCCCGAGTTCCAGGTATCCTTCGGGACAGACATGCAGCGGCCCCTCGCCGAAGCGCGACAGGGTGCCGCAATGGTTTAGGGCGCTCCCCGTCACCAGGGCAAAACTGCCCGGCTCTCCGGTTAAGGGAGGTGACGTCACGCCCTTGAGCCGCGGCCTGTTTTCCACCGGCCGGATGACGCCGACGTCACCGAGCGCTTCGTATGTCAGCCCTGCATAGCCGGGCACGGTCGCGCTGAGCTCGGCAAAGAGCTGACGGGTGTCGGCATAGGGCATGCGCCCACTTAAGGTCGCATAGAGGGAGTTCAGCACCTCGAAATCGCTACGGGCCATCCCCACCGGCCTGATGGCGCGATTAACCCGCTGTACCGCCCTCCCCGCACTGGTAAAGGTCCCCTCTTTTTCGGCAAAGGAGCAGGCAGGGAGGACCACCTGCGCCTTCTCCGCGGTTTCCGTCAGGAAGAGTTCCTGGACGATGAGAAACTCCACCCGGTCCAAAGCCGCTTCGACCCGTTCCCTGCCGGGATAGGAGACCACAGGGTTTTCGCCTATTATGTAGAGGGTCCTGATGGTCCCGTCCAGACAGCCGTCAAGAATGGCCGTCGCGTTTCTGCCGCCGGATGTGGGATAGAGTCCCAGGTCGGCGGCCCCCTGGCTGTTGTTCTTCTCCCCCATGAAGAGCACGCCGCAACCTTCCCTGCCGATCCTGCCGGTCAGGATTGCCAGGTTGATGAGCGCCCGGGCCAGCTCCCTGCCATGGCCGGGATAGGCAAGCCCCAGGGGGAGGAGGATAAGGGCCCTTTCCGCCCGGGCATAGTCACGCGCCAGTTCCGTGATCTTCTCCGCGGGGAGACCGCAGGCCGCGGCAGCCTTTGCCGGGGTATAATCCGCAAGCGCCCTTTGCAATTCGTCGAACCCGCTTAACCGCGCAAGTGCTTCGCTCTCCACCAGCTCCTCATCGATGATGACCCGGGCCATGGCATTGAACAGCGCCGTTTCGTTGCCGGGAGAGTGCAGATAGGTTCTGGCCCCGGGGAGCCTGGCGAGTTTGCCGCGCTTGTCGGAGACGATGCGCAGATCGACCCCATGGCGTTTTACGCCCAGATTGATCTCGAACCCGATGACCGGATGGGTTTCGTAGGCATCGCTCTTGACCACCAGGAGGAGCTCCGTCTTGCGTATGTCGGCGATGACCGAGGGGGACGCCGCGTGGCCCAGGCTCTCGAAAGCGCCGGCGGTGAGCGCCTCGTGGGCAAACCCGGCCGAATGATCGAGATTGTCGGAGCCGAGCCCCTCGCTGAAGAGCTTTTTCAGGAGATAGAGTTCCTCGTTGGTGAGCCTTGGGGTGACGAGCCCGGCGACCGTGGCTCCTCCCCTCCCCTTCTCTTCTCTCAAGCGCTCCGCCACGAGCCCCAGGGCCTCGTCCCAGGAAGCGGGAACGAGCCGGCCATCTTTCCGGACGAGGGGGGTGGTCAGGCGTTTCCCGCTGTTCGTGAACTGATACCCCCAGCGCCCCCTAGTGCAGAGCTGGCCGTTGTGGAACCCCTGGTTTTCGTCGTAGATGGTGGTGAGGACCTTGTCGTCCTTGACGCCGAGGGTAAGCTGGCAGCCGGTGCCGCAGTAAGAGCAGACCGTCTTCACCCTGTTCAGCGCCCACCAGCGGGCCTTGAACTTGAAGGGGCGGGAAAGGAGGGCGCCGACCGGGCATACCGAAACGCAGGAGCCGCAGAACTCGCAGTCAAGCGGCCCGTCGAAGGCGGTCCCCACCTTGGCCTCGATGCCGCGGTTAATGAATGTGTAGGCGCCGAACGAGACGATCTCATCACAGATCCTGGCGCACTTGCCGCAGAGGATGCAGCGGTTCATGTCCCGTTCGATGAGGGGGTTGTCGTAATCGATGCGGTGATCGAACTTCGCGTCACTGAACCGGTTGGCATTCACCCCGAACTCGTAGGTAAGGTTCTGCAGGTCGCAGTCACCCGCCGCATCGCAGACCGGGCAGTCGCTGGGGTGCTTGAGAAGGAGGAGTTCCAGCACCATTTTCCGGGCCTTGATAATGTCGGCGGTCACCGTGCGGACGATCATCCCCTCGCCAACCGGCGTGGTGCAGGAGGGGACCTGCCGCCCCTTCATCTGTTCCACCTCGACGATGCAGATGCGACAGCCGCCGAAAGGATGAAGCTTCTTGTCGTGGCAGAGGACCGGTATCCTTATGCCGGCCGCCTTGGCCGCGTCATATATGGTACTCTCTTTTGCGACTGTTACCTGTTTGTCATCTATCGTAAGGTTTACCATCCGGACCTCTGTCACCCCCCGACTCTCACTTAAATTACTCAATGGCCATGAAGCGGCAGGCGTCGTAGCAGGACTTGCACCTGGTGCACTTCTCTTTTTCGAGATACGCCACCTTACCCTTCTCCCAGATGATCGCGTCGGAAGGGCAGGCCTTCAGGCAGGCCCCGCACTTGACGCATTTCTCCTCGATCACCTGCCACAGCAACAGCTCCTTGCAGCAGTTGGACGGACAGCGCCTGTCGATGATGTGGGCCTCGTATTCGTGGCGGAAGTACTTGACGGTGGAGAGGATCGGGTTCGGCGCCGTCTGGCCGAGGCCGCACAGGGAGGCCTTCTTGATGGTGGTCCCCATTTCCAGCAGCCTGTCGATGTCGGCGGGCTCGCCGCGCCCCTCGGTGATCCGCTCCAGGATATCGAGCATCGCCTTCAGTCCGATCCGGCAGGGTACGCACTTGCCGCACGACTCCATGCGGGTGAAGGTGAGGAAAAAGCGGGCCACGTCCACCATGCAGGTGGTCTCATCCATGACAACCAGACCGCCCGACCCCATCATGGCGCCCGCCTTGATCAGGGAGTCGTAGTCTACCGGCGTATCGAGCACTTCCGCCGG
>JBGPID010000303.1:0-4165 GCA_041484725.1 Geobacteraceae bacterium
ATGTCCCAGATCGGCCAAAAGCCCGTCGCTGATATCTATCATCGCTGAAGGGAGCCCGGCCTCTGCAAGCTTCATCCCCTCCCTGACCCGCGGGAGAGGGTCCTGATGCCTTGTTATTGCTACGCCGTCACGAATTCCGGCCTTCAGAAGCGCGAGACCGAGAGCCGCATCGCCGAGCGTACCGGTAACGCATATGAGATCGCCGGGCCTGGCCCCGCTTCTGCGCACTATCAGGTCGGGGAGTTGTTCCCCCATGACGGTAACGGAGATAACCAAACCCTTTCGTGAAGAACAGGTGTCGCCGCCGATGAGGTTCACGCCGAACTCATCTCCCCTTTCCAGGATCCCATCGATAAATGCGTCCAGAAACTCAACCGATACACTCTCCGGAATGGCCAGCGACAGGAGGAAATGGCGCGGTATCCCTCCCATGGCAGCGATATCGGAGAGGTTCACCGCCAGCGATTTCCTCCCCAGGGTGACCGGGCCGGATAGGGCCAGATCGAAATGCACCCCTTCCACCAGCATATCGGTGGTGATGAGGGTTACGAGTCCCGGCGCCGGTACAATGGCGGCGGCATCATCACCTATCCCTATTTTGACTCCGGCCTGCCGCGAGAGCCTGCCGGCAATCCGTTCGATCAGACCGAACTCACCAAGCTCCTCTAGTTTCAACTTTTGGCCCCTGCCAGCACCCCTTTTCTCGGAGTGACAAGAACCCGGCGGGCCATGGTTTTACCTTTTACAGCCGATTTTTTACCTGGCAGGTCAGGAGATGGAGGAAACTTTTCCAGGGCCACTTTCAGGACATCATCGATGTTCTTGGCCGTCACTATTAGGATCTTTTTCAGGATATGGCGCGGAATATCCGCCAGGTCCTTTTTATTGAGTTCGGGGATGATGATGGTTTTTATCCCCATCCTGATTGCCGCCAGCATCTTCTCTTTCAGTCCGCCGATGGGGAGTACCTTGCCGCGCAGGGTTATTTCACCGGTCATGGCCACGTCCTTCTTCACCGGGATTCTGGTCAGGGCCGAGACCAGCGCCGTGACCATGGTAACGCCGGCGGAAGGACCGTCTTTGGGGATGGCCCCTGCCGGCACATGGACATGGATTTCCATTGTGTGGTAGAAGTCGTCCGACAGGTTAAGTTCCGTCTCCCTGGAGCGGATATAGGAGAGTGCGGCCTGTACCGATTCTTTCATGACATCCCCCAGCTGGCCGGTCAGGTTCAGTCCCCCTTTCCCCTTCATTACGGTCGCCTCAACGAACAACACCTCACCGCCGACCGGTGTCCAGGCGAGCCCGGTAGCTACCCCGATTTCGTTCCGGTCCATTTCTTCTTCACGCAGGAACCGGGGCGGCCCGAGATATCTGGCCACGGAAGCGGCGTTAACGATGAAATGCCGCTTTTCCCCTTCGGCTATGCGACGGGCCACTTTCCGGCAGATGCTCCCTATTTCCCGCTCCAGGTTTCTTAAGCCTGCTTCCCTGGTGTATTTGGCAATGACGACCCGTACCGCTTCATCGGAGATGGTCAGAATTTTTTCCGATATGCCGTTTTCCTTTATCTGGCGCGGTACCAGGTAGCGTCTGGCGATCTGCAGTTTTTCCTCTTCGGTATAACCGGAAAGGTAGATCACTTCCATCCTGTCCTGAAGGGGTCCCGGCACAGGATCGATATGGTTGGCGGTTGCAATGAACATCACATTGGACAGGTTGAAGGGGAGGTTGATATAATGGTCCGAAAAGGTGTGGTTCTGCTCCGGATCGAGAACCTCCAGAAGAGCGGACGACGGATCACCGCGGAAATCGGCGCCGATCTTGTCAACCTCATCCAGCATGAAAACGGGATTATTGGAGTCGGCCTGTTTAAGTCCCTGCAGAATCCTGCCCGGCAGGGCTCCCACATAGGTGCGGCGATGGCCTCTGATCTCCGCCTCATCACGTACCCCCCCGAGGGAGATACGCACGAATTTGCGTCCCATGGCCCTGGCGATCGATTTACCCAGGGAAGTCTTGCCAACTCCCGGTGGTCCCACAAAACAGAGGATCGGTCCCTTCATTTTCTTTTTCAACTTACGAACAGCCAGGAATTCCAGTATCCGTTCCTTAATTTTTTCCAGATCGAAGTGGTCCTCATCGAGGATTTCCTTGGCCCGGCCGATATCCAGGAGGTCTTTGGTCGCCTTGCTCCAGGGCAATTCCACCAGCCAGTCCATATAGGTGCGCAGCATCCCCGATTCCGCGGCGTCGGGGTGCATCTGTTCAAGCCTGCCAAGCTGTTTGAGCGCCTCCTTTTCCACCGGCGCCGGCATCTTGGCTATCTCGATGGCCTTCCGGAGTTCGGCGAACTCTTCGGCACGGGCATCGGTTTCCCCGAGTTCCTGCTGAATGGCCCGCAGTTGCTCACGCAAAAAATATTCCCGCTGGCTTTTCCCCATTTCCTCTTTTGCCGCGGACTGAATACGGGCCTGCATATTAAGGAGCTCATACTCTTTGTTGAGCATTTCGTTAACCCGTTTCAGCCGTTCCAGCGGATCGATGATTTCCAGAAGGGTCTGGGCTTCTTCGACCTTCAGCCCGATATTGCTGGCGGTAAGGTCGGCAAGGCTGCCCGGTTCCTGCATATTCTCCACAATAACCATGACTTCCGGAGAAATGACCTTGCCGAGGGTAACAATTCTGGCAAGCTGCTCCTTAACGGTACGGATCAGGGCCTCCGTTTCCAGGGTGTGTTCCGTAATCGCCGGTTCGGAAAGACGCTCGATGCGGACCGAATAAAATGGCTTGACCCCGACATATTCGCTGATCCTTCCCTTGGAGAGCCCCTGAACCAGTATTTTCACCCTGCCGTCAGGGAGTTTCAGCATCCGCATGATCATGGCAACGGTACCGAAACCATAGATGGCTTCCGGTGTCGGTTCTTCATCGCCGACATCCTTCTGGGTGGCAAGAAAAATAAGCCTGTCCCTGGATAGCGCATGGTCTACGGCAGCTATCGAGATTTCCCTCCCCACGAAAAGGGGGAGGATCATATACGGGTAAACCACTACATCCCGCACCGGCAAGAGGGGCAGAATGTCGGGGATCTTAAGTTCTTCGGTTTCCACTCGGTTTTCCATCTCAATCTCCTTGTTCAATCGGGATATTCCTGATAATGATGCTTTTATCATGCACCTTGGGGAAGCCGATGGCAAGCACCCCTTTGGCGTATTTTGCCGCCACACGGCTCATATCGACCGCAGGCGGGATCTCGACTGCTCGGCAAAACCGGCCGTACAGGCGTTCCAGGCAGATGAAGTTCACCCCTGTGCTTCTGGGTTCCTGCCGCTTAATCCCTTCGACAACGAGCATATTGCAGCAGATGCTTAAGGAGATATCTTCATTTGCGAAGCCGGGGAGCTCGATTTCCACCACGAAATTCTCCGCGGTCTCAAATATGTCGACCAGCGGCAGGTATTCATGTTCCCCGTTGGTCTCCTTTACCTCAATGGCAGAGAGGTAATTGAAGAGTTCGTTGATCTGCTGCCGGAAAAAGGTCAGCCAATCAAGAGGATCCTTGGGAATTACTGCCATATCGCCTCTCCGGGGGAGAATAACAGCCCATGAAAATAATCCATATACGTCATAGCCGGTTCCTGATGATTTAATCATTTTCCCCGCCAAAGTCAAGGCAATCCGGGTGAGAACATCTGCATAATCGGTGGTTGGCAATCATCTTGACCTATAAAACTTTGACAGAAGCTGATTTACGTTGTTAAGAATTGAATTTGAACCTTTGGATGTGTATAATCCCCCTTCCATTACATACCAAATAGACGGAGAACTCATGAATAAATACATAACAGCACCTTCGCTTATCCTGCTTGTATTACTAACTACAGGTTTTAACTGGGGATTCGGGCATCGGGACAAATGCGGCGAGGCAAAGGAAGTTGCTGCCGGGTTTGCTGAATTAAAGGGTGCCGCAGAGCAGAACGAAGCGGAAGCCCGAATCCAGAAACTCTGTCCCGATGGGTCGGCCAGCCATTTCATAACAGCTCTCAAACTCGAACGGGCAGGGGATACGGAGCAGGCAATTGCAGAGTACCGGGAGACCTTGAAGGATGCCCCCGAATTCCCTGTGGCAAACGGCAATTTGGGCCTGCTCTATCTGCAAAAG
>JBGPID010000304.1:0-4164 GCA_041484725.1 Geobacteraceae bacterium
AAGGTGATTTCCGCAATCTCGGAGGCGGAGGGACCGCAGGCATAGGCGCATGAGAGCGCGCCGCAGGTAAGGTCCTCAAGGTAAATCCTGATCCGCTCGCTTCCGGTCACCATCAGTGCCCCTTCCGCAACGGCATGGAGCATCTCGTCCAGGTTTTCCTTGGCGAAACCGGCGATTTTTTCCTGCAAATGGACGATCTGGTACCGCGTAAACTGTATAGACTCCATAAGATTCCTTCTGAGTATATATTCTACACTGCAGATTACATTACAGGAAATCGCGGTGGGATGTCAAGATGAAGAAGGGTGAAGGGTGAAGGGTTTAACTGGTCACTGGTCTCTGGTCTCTGGTCTCTGGTCTCTGGTCTCCGTTAGCTGAGCCCTTTCCTGATTTCGTTCAGCTCTTCCATGTTGAGGATGTTCAGCGCGAAGTACTCCCGTTCGAGTTCTTCCACGTAAAAACGGTCGAGTCCGGAGTTTTCCAGAAAATCCTCACGGAGCAGGATGTTCTTTTCCGCAATTATGGTCGGCAGGAGGTTATGAATATAGATCGCTTCCTTTTTGATGGCGAGAATAACCTCATTGAAGAGTTTATCCGGTATCTCCTTATTTAACTGTTTCTTATGGCGGAGATCGTCGGTGATTTCCCGCTTGAGAAGATTCTGGTCGGCCTTGCTGGAATACTTCGAGTAGAAGTTTCTGATCCGTTCCCGGACCAGTTCCAGTATGGCGAGAAATAACCGCTCTTCTTCATTCATCGCCTGGAGCCTCTGCAGAAGATCGGCGGCAGTCAGTCCTTTTTCTTCGATGAGTTTCAGCCCCTCGGTCAACGCCTTTACCTTTTTCCTGCCGAAGTTACCCACGTATTTATTCTCCAGGATTCCGGCGATGAAGAGTTCTTCGAAAAGACCGGGCTGAAGCAGGTCAAACTCGCTCTTGCTCCCCAGGAGGCTCCTGATCATCTCTTCCGATATTCTGACGGTCTCCATGAAGGCCAGTTGGTTGATCACCGAGGAGGCGGAGTCATAGCGGTCGAAATAGGTGATAATGTATGAGAATCCTTCCAGGAGAGAAATATCGGCGCCGTCACGGATCTTTTCGTCACATCCCTTGGTGGCGTCGAGCAGTATTTCTTCAAAGGTGTGGTCCCGGTTCTCCGCCGCCTTTTTCTTGGCATGGAGCAACTTGATCAGATCGTCGCGGTCGATGACGCTTTCAATCTGGCTTGCGGTGAGAAACAACCCCTCAAGGATCTGCCTGGTTTCGGAGATATACTCGCTTTCATCCAGGTCCGCCATCCTCTTGTCCTTCTTCAGCATCTCGTCGAGGGTGTAGAAGAGGGCGCCCGGTATCTTGTTGCGGACCGAGAGGGTTTTCAGTCTCGTCAGGCGGGCATTTTCCAGCTTGTTGATCTCCCCTTCGCGGTTACAGGCGATGAGGATATTTTTGTACTCATCGACGATCCTCCTGTTGTCGGGATGTTTGTACATGACGTCGATGCGGATCCGTTCCTGCTGGTAGCGGTCGATGTCGTACCTTAAGGCAAGGGAGGTAAGAGCGGCAAAATCCCTGTCCGAGATCTTTTTACATTTAAAGTAGAGGGACTGGAAAAGATCGCGATACTCCTGGTGGCGTTTGTTGATCAGCTTAAAGAGAAAGAATTGGGACCTTATATCCAGTAACAGGGGAAAGACTTCGGCGATAATGGCGCTGTCGTCTTCCGCACCTATCGCCGTGGAGCGTTTTATGGTTTTCCCGAGAAGCTTCAGGAGCTGCTCCTGCTGTTTTTTCAATGGTCCGGAAATCTTGGACGAATGCAGAAAAAAGAAATAGTTGCAGACGGCATTCCCGTCAAAAAAAATCTTTTCGTAACTCTGGAAGCCATCGGTCTGGTCACCGAATTTCAATGTCCCGGTTTCATTGTCAAAGTGACAGTTGTACATGACCAGACGGTTTATTACCTCCCCTTTGGTCAGATCGGCAACCGGGTGATCGACACCAAACATATATTCACAGAAAGAACCGCCACACCCCTGGTGGCTTACCCCTTCAGGCCCCAGAACGATTTCGTTGCCGGGTGCAAAGAATCTGATTTCGTTTTCATCCTTCTGGTCGACATTGAAAAAATAGCGTTTGTAGGCATCGACGCCTGCGGCAAAGGCGAAATATTCGATATATTTGGCGATAAATCCATGCAGACGAATATCTTTGTGCATCGGTGCTGACCTCGTGCTGCGTGCTGCGTTAGGCGTAAATTCAATTGCACGCCGAACGCTAAAACGTCATTCAAGCCATTTCCAGCTGGAGACCGTCGTAGGCGAACTCAACCCCTTCAGGGAGTTTTTTCCCATCCGCGTAAGGTACTTCATGGGTGAGATGGGTAAAAACGGCGCGCCGGGGTTTCAATTGTTCCACGACACCCAGCGCACCTTCAATATTCAGGTGATTGATGTGGGGGGTGTACCGCAGGGCATCGATTATCAGTATATCCACTTCCGCCAAAAGCTCCATTGAAGTATCCGGGATGCTGCTCAAGTCGGTCAGATAGGCCATGCCGCCGATCCGGTAACCGGTGGAGTTCATCGTTCCGTGCCTAAGCGGTATGGGGATGACCTTCAAGCCGAACAGGCTGAACGGACCGGAGACAGCATGCGGTTCCAGAAGGGGCGCATATCCTGCAGCCTTAAGTCCCTTGAATATGTAAGAGAAGTTCCCGGCTATGATGTCGATCGTCTCTTTTTCGCCATAACAGGGGATGATCCGTTTATGGATGAAGTGAAAGCCGCGCAGATCATCGATGCCGTGGACATGGTCGGCATGGGGGTGGGTGAAGAGCACGGCGTCGATGTGCGGAATCTTTTCCCGGATAACCTGTTTTCGCAGGTCGGTGGAGGTATCCACCAGAATATATCTGCCGGCTGTCTCAATAACGATCGAGGCACGGGTACGCCTGTCGCGGGGATCATCCGAAGAGCAGACAGCGCAGTTGCAGCCGACCATAGGGACGCCGGTGGAAGTGCCACTGCCGAGAATTGTTGTTTTCATGGCATTTCCTTGGGATAATTGATTGAAAATAACATGATTAGCCGGTTCAGGCAAGGGGTTTTCGGGGTGGGCTGGGGACTAGGGACTGGGGACTAGACCCCAGCCCCTGTCTTCTCCAGAAACGTCCGGAGCATCGGCGCGAATTTCTCATGCTCCAGCAGAAACGCGTCGTGTCCGTAGGATGATTCGATGAGGTGGTACTCCACAGACTTGTCGAGGTTCTCCAGCGCCTTTACCATCGCTTCGGTCTGGCAGGGAGGATAGAGCCAGTCGGAGGTAAAGGCGAAGAACTGAAGCGGCGCCTTCACCGGCGCAAACGCCTCTTCCAGTGTTTCGCATCCCCACGCCACGTCGTACAGGTCGAGGGCCTTGGCGAGATAGAGAAAGGAGTTGGCGTCAAAGCGGTCAACGAAGCTGAAGCCGTTGTAGAAGAGGTAACGCTCGATCTCGAACTGGCCGAAGAAGTCAAACAGGCCATCCTTGGCGGAAAAACGGCGGCCGAACTTGGCGGTCATCGATGCGTCGGAGAGAAAGGTGATATGGCCGATGCCGCGGGCAAGCGCCAGGCCGTCCCTGGGGTTTTTCCGGTACTCTCCCTTTTTCCAGGTCGGGTCATTGAAAATAGCCCAACGGGCAATGGCGTTCATGGCTATGGTCTGGGCCGACGGTTGCGGAGAGGTGGCGAGCACCACCGCCGAAGCGATCCGCTCCGGGAACTGGGTTGCCCATTCCAGGGCCTGCATCCCTCCCATACTGCCGCCGAGTACTGTCAGAAGCTTTTCAATCCCCAGGTAATCGATGAGAAGGAGTTGTGCCCGCACCATGTCACGCACGGTAATGACCGGAAAAGAGAGATTATACCTTTTACCGCTCTTCGGGTTGATCGAGGCAGGGCCGGTGGAGCCGTAACAGGAGCCGAGCACATTGGAACAGATGACGAAATATCTGTCCGTATCCAGTAACTTTCCGGGTCCGACGATGGCGTCCCACCAGCCCAGCTTCGTCTCTTCCGGACTGTTCTTCCCCGCAACGTGGGCGCTGCCGGTCCAGGCGTGGGCCACAAGGATGGCGTTGGAGCGCTCGCGGTTCAGTTCCCCATAGGTCTCATAGGCAAGCGTGA
>JBGPID010000305.1:0-4112 GCA_041484725.1 Geobacteraceae bacterium
ATGATGGGTGGAGATGGTCATCCCGTCCTTGAGCCCGGCGGCGTCTATCGCCTCCTGGAGGTTCCCGAGGAGTTTCCCCTCTCCCGGGTTGACCCGTCTCAGGCTCTTGGTGGCCCGATCCCCGGATGGCTGCAGGGACCAGGGGTCGCGATAGGGTATCACCTCTCTCCCTGCGAAGGTTTCCGGTATAAGGCGCCCCAGGCTATTCCGTACCATAGACCACCTCATCGTCGACAACGCTCTCCACCAGGCCATGGGCATGGGCGGTACGCAGTACGCGGACGGCGCGCTTGACCACCGGCGCATCAACCATCCGGCCGCCCAGGGAGATAACACCGGTCCCCATGAGCCGCGCACGCTTGATTGCGTCGATTACCTGGAGCGCATATTCGATCTCCTCCACTTTTGGGGCGAAGACCTCATGGATGACGTCGATCTGCCGCGGGTTCACCAGGGACTTGCCGGTGTAACCTAGCCTCTTGACCAGCTCGGTCTCCCGGCGCAGCCCCTCCATATCGTTCACGTCGGCGAAAATGGAGTCGATGGCCTGGATGCCGGCCGCCTTGGCTGCCCACAGCACCCGGGTGCGGGCATTGAAAAGCTCCTCCCCTCCCTTGGTCCGTTCTATCTCCATACTGACCGTGTAGTCCTCCGCGCCGAAGGCAAGGGCGAAAACCCGTTTCGAGGTGCGGGCAATGGTGGCGGCGTTGAGGATGCCGAGGGCGCTCTCGATGGAGGGGAGAATACGGAAGCGGCCGATCTCCTCTCCCAACTCCTCTTCGAACTCGGTGAGGCGGGTGTCAAGCCGTTCGACGATCTCCGGGGTGTCGGCCTTGGGAAGACGGACCCCATCGGGGAGCGCCGGCAGCACCACCTTGAGGTCGTCGGAACCCCACTTGCTCGCCAAAGGGTTGATCCGTACGAGCACTACTTTATTCCGCTCCCGGTAGGATTCCAGAAACCGCTTCACCAGGATGCGGGCTGCATCCTTCTCGCTTAAGGGGACGGCGTCCTCCAGGTCAATGATGACCCCGTCGCAGTTGAAGAGCGGTATGTTCTGCAGCATGGACGGCATATTGCCCGGCACATAGAGCAACGACCGGAGCAGTTGGAAATCGGCCATAACCTCACTCCTCGCTGATGTAGATGGTGGGAATACCACCGATCTTCGAAACGTGCCGCGCCACTCCCTCAACCAGCAGTTCGGTAAGGACGATCTCGCAGGTGGCGAACACCTCGGCGCTGTACAGATGTCCCCCAACCACTTCGCCGGATGATTTTCCCGCCAGGATATGGAGATGATAATCGAGCAGCGTCTCCTCGCCGGGGACGATGTTCCCCACCAGCCCGAGCAGCTCCATGGGTCCCTCGAATTCGTGGATGTTGACGCGGGGGGTGGTGATCGGCAGTTTCGCGCCGGTCTTGATGCCGCGCAGACGGACGTTCTTCACTGAACCGACCGCCGAAACGATGACCGCGTTGCGCACATCAGCCAGATGGGCGAACTGGAGGAGGCGCGTGGTAAGGCTCTCTCCGGGGGTGATCTTGATGATGAAACGCCTACCGTGGTCGCACTCCTTGTACCAGAGTCCTTCCATTCACTCCTCCCCTGCCCGCTTAAGGGCCGCCTCAAGACGCGCCTCTATGGCGTAGTCTAGTGCCCCCCGGTCGGTGACGCGGATCATACCCTCGGTCACGCCATGGGCAGCGAGGACCGCGTCGATCGTTGCCCGGATCAGGTGCTCGAACTGCTTCTTCACAGTGGAATCGATCTCCACCGTAAGCCCCTCGGACGGTTCGACAAAGACCATCAAATCACTCGACTGCATGGTGCCTGCCTGTGCTTTCTTTATTATCTTCATTCAATGCCTTCCCATGTTTTCCCGCAGCTTTTCCAGGACCGGAGCGACTGCAGTGGAACGCAGATAAGCCAGTGTCGTTGCGGGAACAAGCATCTCCAGGGGCGCAAGGTCGTCACACTTAAGCAACTCCCGCACCCTTGAGGCGCTGATTACGCCGTCTGTGGTCTCTCTCCGTTTCACCTCCACGGCATCGATCCCATAGACCGGGAGGAGCCGCTTCATCGCCTCGTTGTAGTTGCATGTGGTCGTACAGAAGGGTTCCGTTCCGAAAAAGCGACTGGAAATCCCGAAGAACGGGGCAATCCTGGAGGCGAACAAGGCAATGTCCAGCTCCATCTGGATCCGGGCAATGGAATCGGCGCCCTTCAGAAAATATGTGGGAAAGGTTACGCTGCTTATTGCGTAAGATGAGGTATCGAGAAGAAGGACGTTTGGGATATCCCGCACCCCTTCCTCGACAAGGCGGAAGCGGACGGCGAAAGGGAAAACGGAGCGCTCCTCCCTCACCACGAAGATGTAGAGGTTATCCACCTGCCGGCTGGCTGTTTCCACCAGGTGGCGGTGGCCGAGGGTGAACGGGTTACAGTTCATGACGACAGCGCCGTTCACACCCTTTCTGAGCAGGGAAAGGTAGGATGAGAGCCAGCGTTCCAACCCTCCCCCAAATTCCAGAAGCGCCACCCGTTCATGGCTCGCCAGGAGGGAGAAGTTCAGCGCCTCGAAGGTAGTGGCGTACCCGGGTTTGGTAAATACGAATAGGGAAGTGAAACCGGCGGCAAAGCCTCGCCCCACCAGGTCCGTGACGACCTCACCGAAAAGCGCCCCGTTCTGCCGCGACGGTTCCACAACGAGCATCTTCAGGATGTTGCCGGCCCGGGCGCCGACGGCAACGAGTTCGTCACCCTCGTGAACGCCGACAAGGTCGTCATACCCTTCCTCGAAGGTTAGCCCGTTTTGCTCTATGAATGCCCGCGCCTCGCCTATGTCCGGGACGCAGGCCAGTTCCGTAACCATGCTGCGATTCTAGCATAGCAAAAATGTATACACAAATATATAAAAGCCGGGGGATATTCTGAGCGGGTAAGCCAGAGGTATCTCATTGCGGATTGCAATCAAAATGACATGTATGTTTTTCGTAGGGGCGAACCCTTGTGCTCGCCCGGCTTTGACGTCTGTGGTGCAGCCTATTTCTCCCCCACATAAACGGTCGCTATCCCGCCGGTGAGATCATAGTGAGCCGGGCTCCTGAAACCCGCGCCGGACATGAGGTCCTTGAACTCCTCCCGGGAAGGGAATTCCAGGACCGAGTCGGGGAGGTACTGGTATGCGCTGAATTTTGAGAAGAGCCCGCCGATGACCGGCAGGACGCGGAGGAAATAGAAGTAGTAGAGCGCCTTGAACAGCCTCGACCGGGGGGTGGAGAACTCCAGGATCACCACCCGACCTCCCGGTTTCAGGACCCGCCACATCTCCTTTAACCCCTGTAACCGGTCGACCACGTTCCTGATCCCGAAAGCTATGGTGACCGAGTCGAAGCTCTCTTCCGGAAAGGGGATGGCCTCACAGGGCGCAACCTCCATGGTTATCCGCTGCGCAAAAGGCGAGTTCCTGATTTTTTCCTTCCCCAGCGCCACCATCTCTGTCGAGAAATCCACCCCGACTATGCTTACCGATGCGGGTGTCCGGCTAGCGATCTCCAGCGCCACATCACCTGTGCCGGTGGCGACATCGAGAATGCGCCCGCTATCCGTGAATTTTATCTGCCTGACTGCAAACCGCCGCCACTGGCGGTCAATGCCCAAGCTCAGGACTCTGTTCAGGAAATCATAGCGTGGAGCGATACTGTCGAACATCTCCTGAATACGCTCACCTTTTTCGGAAAGCCTAAACATAATTATCTACCCTTTTCGTGACGGAAATGCTAATAATGATCAAATTTAGAAGGCAGGATTTCAAATAATCGGTGCGTTCAGTCTTGTAGCATAAAGCTCGGTAGCTAGCCAGCAAAAAGTTTAAGGTTCAGGGTTCAGGATTTAAGGTAATTAACCTTGAACGTAGAACCTGGAACATTTTTCATAGAGGTTTCCCCTTTGTTCCCCTATTTCCGCCCACAAGACCTGGCCGACATACTCATCATGAGTTTTCTGGTCTACCAGTTGTACAGCTGGTTCAAGAACACCAAGGCCTTTCAGGTCGTCATGGGATTGGGTTTTCTGGCGCTTTTGTATGTCGTCACCAAGAATTTCGGGC
>JBGPID010000306.1:0-4096 GCA_041484725.1 Geobacteraceae bacterium
ACCCGGCGAATCGCCAAAGATGGTACTGACGTGGAGGTCTGGATTACCTCCACCGCTTTGGTGAATGAGGCCGGTCAGATGTATGCGATTGCGACAACGGAACGGGGAGCGGGAATCAAGAATGAAACAGTGATGGAGGCCCACAGTGACCAGCAGGGATGACCGGCCCGAACAAGCCGCCGAACTGCGCCGGCGGGCCGAAGAGATGTCCCTGGAAACAGCGGTCCAGTCGCCGGAAAACCTCGAGGCCCTGTCGCCAGAGGAAACCCAACAGACGATCCACGAGCTGCGCGTCCATCAAATTGAACTGGAGATGCAGAACGAAGAGCTGCGTCGGGCGCAGACGGAACTGGACGCCGCGCGGGCGCGCTATTTCGACCTGTATGACCTGGCGCCGGTGAGCTATTGCACCATCAGCGAAAAGGGGCTGATCTTGGAGGCTAACATCACCGCCGCCACCCTGCTGGGCGTGGCCCGGGGCGCGCTGGTCAAGCAGCCGTTCAGCCGGTTCATCCTCAAAGAGGACCAGGAGATCTACTACCTGCACCGCAAACAGCTCTTTGAGAAAGGTGAGTCGCAGGAGTTCGAGCTGCGGATGGTGAAAATAGACGGGACGCCATTCTGGGGGCTTCTGAAGGCGACCGCCGCGCAGGACGGCGACGGCGCGCACGTGTGCCGCTTAGTGCTGAGCGATATCACTGTGCGCAAGCAGGCGGAGGTTGCGCTGAAGAGTTCCGAAGAGTTCATACGGGACATCCTCTCCAGCATAGATGAGGCTTTTGTGGTTATTGATCGAGATTACCAAATCATATCCGCAAACAGGGCGTTCTGCGAGCAGACCGGTATGCCGCTGGCGCACATCATCGGTAAACATTGCTATGAGATATCACACTGCTTGACCCGGCCATGCCACGAGGTTGACCCGCAATGCGCATGCAAACGCACCTTCGAGACAGGAGAGCCAAGCATCTTTGTGTACAAACTTACAGACGAAGAGTGTAATCAGACCCATTTGGAGATAAAGACATATGCCATGAAGGATGAAGCAGGGAACGTAAAATCGGTTATTGAAATCATCAACGACATAACTGAAAGAACAAATCTTGAGACTCAGTTACGTCGGTCACAGAAGATGGAGGCAGTAGGCACCCTTGCCGGAGGTATCGCCCATGACTTCAATAACATCTTAACGGCCATCATCGGTTTCGGCTACCTTGCTCTTATGGAAATGGGGCCGGAAGATCCTCAGCGACAGAATATCGGGCATATTCTTGAGGGAGCCGACCGGGCGGCACATCTCACTAATGACCTCCTTATCTTCAGCAGAAAACAGGTGAGTCAAAAAGGGCCGGTTGATCTGAACGAGATCATAGGCAAAGTGGAAAAGTTCCTGGTGCGGGTCATAGGAGAGGATATTAACTGCAGTTTGGCGCTGCATAATGAGCCGATCGTTGTCTATGCCGACCCGCATCAGCTTGAGCAGGTACTTATGAACCTTGCTACAAACGCAAAGGACGCCATGGCGAAAGTTGGCAACCTCATAATCAGCGCAGAACAGATAACTATTGAAGATGACTTCGTAACCGTCCACGGTTATGGAAAGCCGGGCAGGTATGCGCTGCTAACCATATCGGACACGGGCGAAGGAATGGATGAAGCAACTCGAAAGAAGATATTCGATCCTTTTTTTACGACTAAGGAGGTGGGTAAAGGGACGGGGCTGGGGCTGGCGGTTGTGTACAGTATTATTAAAGATCATGAGGGATTTATCAACGTCTACAGCGAGCCCGGCGAGGGGACGACATTTAGAATATACCTGCCGCTCATCTCATCAGAAGTGCCGGGAGAGGAAATAGCGCCGGAGAAGGAAACCCTCGCCAAGGGCACGGAAACGATACTCCTCACTGAGGACGATGAATCTGTGCGGAATCTTGTCAGTATCCTGCTGAAGCAGGTTGGGTACACGGTCATCGAGGCAGTTGACGGCTTAGATGCGGTGAAGAAATTTATGGAAAATAAAGAGACAATCCACCTGCTCCTTTCCGACCTCATTATGCCGAAGATGAACGGCATAGAGGCATATGATGAGATGAAGGTGTGGCGGCCCGGACTGAAGGCGATCTTTGCGAGCGGTTACGCTCCTGACATTATCCGGCAGAAAATGTCGCTCGATAGCGGCGTTGTGCTGATTTCCAAACCGATATTGCCATATGCTCTTTTAAAGCAAGTAAGAAGCATTCTGGATGAAGGTGAGAAATAGAAGTTCTATCCAGAGGTTTTGCAGGACTATATCAGAAGGAAGGACAACAGAAGTATCAATCATTTCTTGCTCTCCCGCATGCCCTTGAGTTCCTACGCTGATAAACTCTGACGTATAATATCACATTGAACGCGATCACGTCGTATCCTTCTCAAGCCCTTTTGGCCATTCAGGTCATTGGGGCTTTTGTTGTTTTCCCCAAACCATACAAAAAGGAGGTTTTAAGGTTCCAGCATTCGGAATGGAATACCCCATCACCATCAACCTATGTATAAAAAGGAGGCACTATGCAATACGAAGAAATCGTCACTCGACTTTCCAAAAAGATTTTCAATCATCCCTGTATCAGCTTTGCTGCATGATTAAACTGTTTATCTGCCGGAGTAAAAACAGGTGCTCCAACACCTGAAGAATTCCTAAACCTGGCGGGACCTGCCGGTTATCATGATTTCCGTCTTGGATGAAATGGACAGCGTGGTCCGCTGCATTGAATTGGGGGAGGAAGACTATTTACCCAAGCCTTTCGACCCGGTGCTGCTGGGAAATCGATTGGTTGACTTTCTTGGGAAAATAGCGGTTGCGAAATTTAGAAATAGATGGCTGCGGTCGAATTTGCTGGGCGTAGTTGGATGCGTGCATGCGGCCGGCAACGCAGTCGCGGGCGTAGTTGATGAGATGGTAGGCGACCATGGCGATCTGGAAGATGTTCTCGATACGACCCTGACGCAACTGGCTCCAGAACATGGACCAAAATTCGGTGCGGTAATCGGCCCGGAGGCCGGCACGCCAGACCAGCCGGGTGAAGATTGAGAATGCGCGGCGGAGGTTGCGCGGCGTGGCTTGGAGGAGTGGGTGCTTGGGGCTGCGACGGTGGGGGTAGGTTTTCTCGGCCTGTGTGGCGTAACGGTGGTAAAGGGCTTTGGGCTCGTAAGCCTCGGCGATAACCCGCCGCCAGTTGGCCACCACTTGCTCGTAGGGCTGAAGGAATTGGATGTTGGAGTCGCGGTGGTCGTCGCAAACGATCCGCCCTGCCTCCTGCAGGCGCTCGTAGAGCTGGGTCTTGGGCAGCGCGTAGAGGATGTTGATGGCCTGGACGGGCGCCTGGGAGGTGCGGATAAAGTCGGCGATGGCTAGTGGGGTTTGCTCAGTGTCGGTGTCAAAACCCATGATGAGGCCCACGGCCACCTCGATCCCGTAGCCGTTGAGTGTGTCGATGGCATCAAGGATCGGCTTCTTGAGGTTGACGGTTTTCTTGATGGCGCGCAGGGCGCCGGATTCGGGCGTTTCGACGCCGCAAAACACGTTGGTGAAAAAGGCGTCCCTCATCTGCGCCAGGATATCCGGGTACTCCGCCAAGCTCAGGGTCGCCTCGCAGGACAGGCGCACCTGGCCGTCCCATTTATCCTGCCAGGCCACCAAGTGTTCGAGCAATTCGCGGGTGGCCTGGGGGTCGCCGATGAAATTGTCGTCCACAAAATAAATCGAGGGAGTGCCGGCGGCGGCCAAAATATCCAGTTCGCGAATGACTTGCGACGGGTTTTTATGGCGGGGGCGGTGCCCATAGAGGGCGGGGATGTCGCAGTAGTCGCAGGTATGCGGGCAACCACTGGAGAACTGCACCGTGCACAGTAGGTAGTTGTGGACGTTGATCAAGTGATAGGCGGGCACCGGCAACTCGGTCATCGGCAGGCGTTCAACGGTGCGGAGGATGACCTGTCGCGGGACGCGCTCGGGGGCGCGGTCAATGAGCTCGAACAGCCGGCGTGTGGCGTCACCCGCTTCCCCGCAGTGAATGATGTCGGCATCGGGATACCATTCCGGCGCGGAAGAGGCCGA
>JBGPID010000307.1:0-4087 GCA_041484725.1 Geobacteraceae bacterium
ATGTTCGATGATATCGGGCCGGAACTCCAATACTTAATAAAGGATCGTACTCGCCATTTCCCTGAAACCATGGACGGTGATTTCCTCTTTGTCAAATCCCATGCGACGGAGCGCCGAATTGATGGCGTTATTGCTCATTGGCCGGGATAAAGACCGGGCACAAGGAAAAACAAATTTGCCTTGGCCGGTCAGTGGTTGCAATTCCCGGAGAATATCCACGGCCTGGCGTGAAAGGGGCACAAGGTGGGCATGCTTCATTTTCATGCGGTCGGCGGGAATGTTCCATTCCGCCGCGACAAGGTCGATTTCTGACCATTCAGCTTTCCGCAATTCCCCGGGACGGACAAATACAAGCGGTGCAAGCCGCAAGGCGCACTTGACCACGAAGAATCCTTTATAATCGTCTATCGCCCGGAGGAGGGGAGCAACGTCTTTTGGGTCTGTAGGCGCAGCCATGTGCCCGAATTTAACAGGGGGTAATGCTCCCCGTAAATCGCCGGCTATGTCACGTTCGGCTTTACAGGTGGCGACGGCGAAGCGGAAAACCTGGCTGCAATAGGTCCTCACCCGGTGCGCCATGCCCAGCGCTCCCCGTGATTCCATCCGGGAAAGTACTGCCAATAGTTCTGGGGGGGTGATCTCAGAAACAGGGCGCTCCCCGATATAGGGGAAGACTTCTTTTTCCAACCTCTCTTTGATGGTATCCGCATGACCGGCAGACCACGTGCCGGAAAACTTGCCGTGCCATTCACGCGCTATAACTTCAAAGCTGTTTGCCGCTTGCTCGCCTCTTGCCGACTTCCGGGCCTTTTTGACCTCTCCAGGGTCGATCCCGCCGGAAAGCAGCTTCCGGGCTTCATCCCGGCGTTGCCGCGCTTCAAGAAGGGATACTTTGGGAAATGTGCCAAGGGCCAGGAGTTTTTCCTTGCCATGAAAGCGATACTTGAGACGCCAGCACTTTCCGCCGTTGGGAGTGACGAGGAGATACATCCCGTCAGTATCGGATAATTTGAACTGTTTCTCTCCTGGTTTTGCATTACGGACTTTCGGGTCTGATAATGGCATGGTGACAACCTCCTGTCTGGGGGTATCAGCTTGCAGTAGCGGGGGTATTTATATAGTAATTCTACCCCCATTCCTCCAAAATATCAAGAGGTTTTGTTGCATCTTGCAGGACAATAGACAATAAAAAACCCGCTTAATAAGCGGGCTTACGTAAGATGAGGTATCTCTTGGATACTTTGGTGATGCCTTATATAGGCATCCACTTCAATTGTAACTAAATTACTCTAACCCATTGTGGTGGTAACGGAATTCCCCTTTGTGTTTGCAACCACGAAAGTCCAACCGGGTGTAGACGGTTACGGCTTTTAAAGGTGTATTTCGATGAAGAGAATGGGAGGGGGCGGTTCAGCGTTTTTTATTAATTGAGAATTCTAAAGATTCTGTCTCAGGAATGTTCGACAATATTGAGTATTTCAGAAGATTATCAGGTTCGGTGGTAAGTAGGCAGATTATCCAGACATCGTCTGGACTTTATTCGCCCTTATTTTGAAAATTGAGTTGGCTGATGATTTTTTTTCAAAAAGACCACCAAAAAGACCACCATTGACAATCCAATCGAATATTAGACGAAAGAAAGGGTTAGCCACAATCAGCTAACCCTTTCTTTTTACTGAATTAATTTTGGTGGGCGAAGACGGGATCGAACCGCCGACATCCAGCTTGTAAGGCTGGCGCTCTCCCAGCTGAGCTATTCGCCCAATATTAAATGGCGGGGTCGACGGGGCTCGAACCCGCGGCCTCCGGCGTGACAGGCCGGCGTTATAACCATCTTAACTACGACCCCGAAAAACTTGTATTCCATTTTGCTTCAGCTCTTGTACCCCCGGCCGTAGCCGGGCGTTTAAAGAGGACTTTTTATATCAGAGTAACCCCTGAGAGTCAAGATATTTATAAAACAGCCGCCAGCTGCTAGCGGCCAGCAACTGGGTTAATGCGCCGTAGCAGTTTCCGCTGCCGTTCTTTCCATGCCTGCAACTGCGAAGGATTGCGCGCCAAGCTCCTGTTTACCCATGAGGGCAATGGCAAGGACCTCGTCCATATGGCTTACCGGATGTATGGAGATCCCGCCGAGTACTTCATCAGGGATTTCGGCCAGCTCTTTCTCGTTATCCATGGGGATGAGGACGGTCTTTATCTGGCTCACTCTGGCAGCCATGATTTTTTCCTTAAGACCGCCGATAGGGAGCACTCTGCCGCGCAGGGTAATCTCTCCGGTCATGGCGATATCCCGGCGCACGCATCTACCGGTGAGGGCGGAAGTAATCGCCGTTGCCATGGTAATGCCGGCGGACGGGCCGTCTTTCGGGGTAGCCCCCTCCGGCACATGGATGTGAATGTCCAGATTCTGATAAAAATCACGGTCAAGACCCAGTATCTGCGCCCTGGACCTGACATAGGACATTGCCGCCTGGGCCGATTCCTGCATGACCTCGCCAAGTTTTCCGGTGATGGTCAGCTTTCCCTTGCCCGGTAAAACAGCCACTTCAATATTCAGCAATTCCCCGCCGACCTCGGTCCAGGCAAGGCCGGTGACCACGCCAACGGCATCGTTCTCTTCCCTTGCGCCGAATTTGAATTTCCGTATGCCGAGATATTCCCTGATCTGGCGTGGCTGAATAACGAATTTCTTTTTGCTCCCTTTAACGATACGATGGGCAACCTTTCGGCAGACGGTGGCAATCGATCTTTCCAGGTTCCGGACCCCCGCTTCCCGAGTGAAATAACGTATTATTTCCAGTATCGCCAGATCGGTAAAGGAAACGCGCCTCTCCTCCAGACCATTGGCGACCAGCTGTTTTCTGATCAGATATTGCAGGGCGATATTCAGCTTTTCATTCTCCAGGTAGCCGTCCAGCCGGATTACTTCCAGTCTGTCAAGAAGGGGCCTGGGTATGGAGTGCAACGTGTTTGCGGTGGTAATGAACATCACCTGGGAAAGGTCGTAATCCACATCAAGGAAATGGTCACTGAAAACCGCATTCTGCTCCGGGTCCAGCACCTCCAGAAGAGCCGATGCCGGATCACCGCGGAAATCGGAGTTGAGCTTGTCGATTTCATCCAGGAGAAAAACCGGATTGCTGCTTCCCCCCTTTTTCAGGTTCTGGATAATCTTGCCCGGCATGGCTCCCACATAGGTACGGCGATGTCCCCTGATCTCCGCCTCGTCGCGCAGCCCCCCCAGCGACATCTTGACGAAATATCTTCCCGTTGCCCGTGCTATGGAACGGGCCAGGGAAGTTTTCCCCACACCCGGAGGCCCCACAAGGCAGAGTATCGGCCCCTTTATTTTCTTCACCAGGGTATTTACCGAAAGATATTCGAGAATCCGTTCCTTGACCTTGTCGAGCCCGTAGTGGTCGGCATTCAGAATGGCTTCCGCTGCATGGATATCGTTATTTTCGATTGTCGTCTCCCCCCACGGCAGGGAAACCAGCCAATCCACATAATTGCGGACAACGGCCGCCTCAGCGGACATGGGGGACATCAGCCGCAGTTTTTTCAGTTCCGCCAGTCCCTTTTGTTTAGCTTCCGCGGAGAGTTTCTTATTTTCGATCTTTTCCTCAAGCTCAAGGAGTTCCTGCTTAAATTCGTCTTTTCCCCCCAGTTCTTTCTGGATGGCGCGCATCTGCTCATTCAGGTAGTACTCTTTCTGGGTTTTCTCCATCTGCTTTTTCACGCGGGAGCGAATCTTGTTCTCGATCTGGAGAATTTCGATTTCCGCTTCCATGAACGCCAGCAGTTTCACCAGTCTCCGCACAGGATTAATCATGGCGAGGAGTTCCTGCTTGTCGGCGGTTTTGAGAGACAGGTGCGCGATTATGGTGTCTGCCAGTCGTGAAGGTTCGGAAATAGAGGTGACGGTACCGAGCAATTCGGCGGGAATACTTTTTGTCAGCTTGGTGTAGTTTTCAAAGGTCGCGATCACTCCCCGCATATGGGCTTCCATTTCGGGGGAGACCAGGGGTTCCTCGGCGAAGACTTCCGCTTCAACCTGGAAATATTCGGTCTCAGGAAAATAGGA
>JBGPID010000308.1:0-4066 GCA_041484725.1 Geobacteraceae bacterium
CGTGGCAGACCCGCAAGTTGTGCGGGAAGCCGGGGCCCGGGGGATCACCCGCTCGATCTTGGCCATGCGCAAGGGTGCGGCTGATCCCGGCAACGGCATTTTTGTCATCGGCAATGCGCCCACGGCCCTCTTCGAACTGGTGCGCCTGATAAAAGAGGAAGGGGTCCGCCCCGATCTGGTCATCGCCCTTCCCGTGGGGTTTGTCGGGGCCGCAGAGAGCAAGGAGCAGCTCATCCTCGCGGCCGGCGGGGTGAAGGTCCCCTTTATCGCCAACCGGGGGCGCAAGGGGGGGTCGAACGTGGCGGCCGCGGTGGTGAACGCACTGCTGACCATGGCCGAAGAAAACCCCGACGCTTGACAGCGATGCGCAAACTGAACAATAGAATCGCGGACCCGGCGGTGGTCATCGGCCTCCTCGACACCTGGCACACCGGCCGGCTGGGGACGGTGGGAGGGGATGGCTGGCACTGGGAGAAAAGAGACCTCCGCCGTTTATCATGGAATAACCTGGAAGGGAACCCCTCCATTTGCAGTGGAGAACGTAAGGCCAAATGACAGGAACGAGACTACGATACGGATTTACCACCGGCGCCTGCGCCGCCGCAGCGGCGAAGGGGGCGGCGCTCATGCTCCGGGAGCAGGAGATTGTGGATGAAGTGGAGATTACCCTCCCGGCGTCTGTAACTGCGGGGTTTCGTCTGCACGGGCAGAAACTTTCCGGCGATACCGCATCCTGCTACGTTATCAAGGAGAGCGGTGACGACCCCGACGTCACTAACGGCGCGGAAATCCATGTCTCGATCAGGGTCGACTTTTTTACCCCCCGGCGTATTCTGCTCGAAGGAGGGGAGGGGATCGGACGGGTGACCAAGCCGGGACTGGCCCTGCCAGTGGGGGAGTGGGCGATCAATCCGGTACCGCGGCACATGATCCTGGAGGTGGTCAAGGAGGTGTTTGCCATGCGCTGCCTGCCGATTACCCTGACCGTCAAGGTATGGATTCCCAACGGTGGGGAACTGTCCAGGAAGACCCTCAATGCCCGCCTCGGTATCGTCGGCGGGCTCTCCATCCTGGGCACCACCGGCATCGTCAACCCGATTTCGGCATCAGCCTGGACCGACACCATCGAGTCCGCCATTGACGTGGCTCTGGCATGCGGCAGTGAAACATCGGTGCTCTCCACCGGCAGGACAAGCGAGATGGCGGCGCAGAAGTATCTGGGAAGCGGAGAGTGGGGAGGGGGGAATGGTTATGACTTAAAGGAAGAAGCTTTTGTGATGATGGGCGACCACGTCGGCCATGCACTTCGTGCCTGTGCGGCTAAAGGAGTAAGAGAGGTCATCCTTGCCGGACAGTTTGCCAAGCTCCTGAAGATCGCCTGCGGTCACGAGAAGACCCATGTCTCCTCTTCGGACCTGGACCTGAAAATGCTTTCCCAGTGGGCAACCCGCGAACCTCGTGCAACGAACCTCGTACCCCTTATTGCAAAGGCCAACACCGCTCGCCAGGTACTTGAGGCTTCCGGAAACGACACGTTCCTGATCTGGTTTGTCTCTGATCGGGTTCATCAATATGTAAAAACGCTTGCTCCGAAGATTAAAATAAAGGTTTTACTGGCAGGGTATGGTGGAGAAGTGCTATATTTCGGGTAAAATTACAAGACACAAATCTCAAATTCCAAACAGTTCGGAAAAGCAGATCATTCGTAATAGAACGCGGATGACGCGCTTGCGCGCCGAAGCGCTTCAGCGCGCAGGCACGGATTGGGCGGATTTTCGCGGATATTTAAAAGGTTTCCGGTCCCAGGTTTATCCGCTTAGATCCGCTCAGATCAGATTTGATCCGCGTTCCATTGCTTTTGTTTTTTCCTTTTTGGTTCCGGCGTTGCCGGCTTAGGTAATTGAGATTTCGTATTTAAGTCTTGAAAAAAAGGAGCCGGCCATGCCTCAGGAAAAAATCTATCTGATCGGCGCGGGGATCGCAGGGTGGGAAGGTTTCAGCGCCAAGGCGTTGGAGGTGATCGACAAGGCGGAGGTCCTTATCGGCCACCAGCGGCATCTCGACATATTCCCCGATTACCCGGGGGAAAAACAGCCGCTGGAAGACCTCTCCATGATGCTCGACTATCTGAAGACGACGGACAAGCGGGTGGTGGTGCTGGGCTCTGGAGACCCGAACTTTTTCGGGGTGGCGCGATTTCTCCTGCGAAATCTCCACAAGGATCGTATCGAGATATTTCCCAATGTGACCAGTATTCAGTACGCCTTTGCCCGGATCAAGGAACCGTGGGATGACGCCATTTTCGTTTCGGTGCACGGCCGCGGGCTGAAGGGAGCCATCGACAGGATCGTTGCCGCGGAGAAGGCCGCCGTGCTCACCGATTCTACCAATACGCCGGCCATGATCGCCCGCGAGCTGGTTCACAGGGGTGCGGAGGGTTACGACGCCTGGCTGTGCGAGGATATGGGGTCGCCTGCGGAAAAATTCACGAAGACCGACGTCAGGGGATTGGTGGAGCTTCAGGCGTCACCGCTCAATATCCTGATCCTGATCAAGACATGGGAGCCGAATCTTGAGCATTATCCGATAATCGGGATCGATGATGAGGAATTCGCCACCGCCAAGAAACTGATCACCAAACAGGAGGTGCGGGCGGTCACCCTCGGCAAGCTGAAATTGCAGGACGACCTGGTGATGTGGGATATCGGGGCGGGAAGCGGTTCGGTCTCCATCGAGGCGAGCAACCTGATGCCGAACGGAAAGATCTACGCCCTGGAAAAAAATCCCCAGTACATCGTCTTTGTCCGTGGCAACCTGAAAAAATTCGTTGCCCGGAATGTTGTGCTGATCGAAGCGTATGCCCCGGAGGGGCTCGATGACCTCCCCGACCCGGACCGGGTTTTCATCGGCGGTTCCGGCGGCATGCTGGAAGATATCATCGATGCGGTCGACAAGAGGCTAAAGTCCGATGGGGTGATCGTCCTGAATGCCGTGACCCTCGACACCCTCACCAAGGCGGTGGAGTTCCTGGAGGACCATGGTTACACGGTTGAAGTAACCTGCGTCAATATTGCCAAGACCCGCGGACTGACCGAATTCAAGATGTTCGAGGCGCACAATCCGGTGTATATAGTCGCCGCCTGGAAGGGCGAAGAGTAGGGCCGGTGCGGCGAATCCGCCTTCACGCGGATAGCTGCGTTGCCCGCGTCGGGGCTTTCCTCGACGTAGCTTGGCTCAAGCCTGCGTCGTCCCCTCCTTGGCGCCTTGCTCTCCACGCGAATGCGAATTCGCTGCGCGCTTGCCATGAAACATACTGTCTAAGGATCGGGAACAATGGCGCGAATCTATGCAATCGGGGTCGGTCCCGGCGACCCGGAACTTTTGACCAAAAAGGCCGAGCGGATACTGCGTTCGGTTCCGGTCATCTGCGCGCCGACGGCAGGTCCCGCCGATTCCAGCTATGCCCTCTCCATTATCGAGCCGCTTCTCGACCTCAAAAGACAGGAAGTGATCATCCAGGTATTCCCCATGCGGAAGGATCAGGCCGGACTGGACGAATTCTGGCAAACGGCCGCCGCGGGGGTGGTGGAGCGGGTCCGGAGAGGAAGCGACGTCGCCTTTATCACCATCGGCGACCCGTTTATCTATTCCACCTTCCTCTACATCTACCGCATCCTCCGCGAAAAATATCCGGATATCCCCGTGGAAGTGGTTCCCGGTGTCTCCAGCATCAACGCCGCCGCCATAGCCGCCGGCATCCCTCTGGGCCAGGCCTCGGAGCGGATCGCCATCATCCCCGCCGCCTTCGAGGAAAAGGACCTGCTGAAGGTCTTAAGCGACTTCGACACCGTGGTGCTGATGAAGGTCAGCCGGGTGTTCGACGGGATATATGCGTTGCTCAAGGAACTGGGGCTGGAGAAAAAGTGCGCGTTTATCAGCCGGGTGGGGACAGCGGAAGAAGAAGTGGTTTTCGACCTGGAGAGCCTTCTGGGGCGAAAGCTGGATTACCTGTCGATGCTGATAGTGAAGAAGTAGAATTGTTGGAGGTTTTCGTTGCCAAAGGTGC
>JBGPID010000309.1:0-4041 GCA_041484725.1 Geobacteraceae bacterium
CACCGGCGTCGCTTTTGCTGACGAAATCCCTCTGTCCCGGCGTACCTTTCATCGCAGTTACCGGCGCCGTCGGCGAAGAAAAGGCCGTGGAACTCCTCAAACAGGGCGCCACGGACTATGTGCTGAAGGGCCGGCTTGACAGGCTTCCACTGGCGATAGAGCGGGCGCTCGATGAGGTCAGGGAGCACAAAGCGCTCCGCCTGGCGGAGGAGGCACTTATCCGACTCAATGAAGAACTTGAGCAGAGGGTCAGGGAACGCACAAGAGAACTTGAACGAAGAAATTATGAGCTGGAACAGATGAACAAGGCATTTGTGGGGAGGGAGCTGCGGATGGTGGAGTTGAAGGAAAAGATCGCGGAATTGGAGAAGAAAGTGCAGGATAAAAGCGGGGTGAATTGAACAACGGGGGAACCCTGTTAAAATATACGAAGGAGATTCAATCCGAGCAGAGTTTCTCAAACATCTCTTGATCCGCCCTCTCCTGGCGTGTTGAGTTCGCAAAAACGGTTACTCCGTACGGAGGAAATAATGCTGGAACAGATCATCAAGGCGTACAACGAGGCCATTTTCGACACCGACCGGGAGCAGGCGCTGAAGGTCATCCATGACGCCGTCGCGCAGGGGATTTCTCCGGAAGACGTGATCTTCAAGATCGTTGTCCCGGCCATCGAGCAGATGGTAAAGTCGATCAGCGAGGATTTCGACGCCAACCTGGCCCAGCACTTCATGACCTCCCAGATTGCGGCGGAGGTGACCGAAGAGATGCTCTCCCGCTTCAAGACGGCGCCCGTTATCGCCGGTCGCGGGCTGACCTGCGGGGTGATCAACGACATCAGGCTGATCGACTGGACAAGGGACGAGATCAGGGCCGAGGTACGACGGCTGATCGCGGCCGGGATGCCCGGGGGGAAATTTCTCTTCGGCACTGCGGTCATGCCGTACCAGATCCCGGAACGGAACATCCGGACAATGCTCGCGGCGGCCTATGAATTCGGCAGTTACAACAGAGGCGATTAGGCGCTTACGACTTCAGTCTTTACAGGAACTGGGCAAAATGAATCGTACCGATTGAGATTCAAAACCGTTTCACGCGGATAACTTCGGATAAAATCTGATAAGAATCTGATTTGAGCATTTGGCTTGATCCGTCTTTATCCGAATTTATCAGATTTGATCCGCGCCTGCGCGCTGAAGCGCTTCGGCGCGCAAGCGCGTTCAATTGCCTTTGTTTTTTGCTTTTTTGGTTCCAGATTTTCCGGGTTAGATGAGCGTTTGCACCGAAAACCGGGAAACGGGGGGTATAGTGACCGAAAATGAACTGCTTCTGGTGGGATGCGGCATACTGAAGAAAGAGGTCAAATACCTCATCGCCAGGAACAACTGGCCAATGGAAACCCTCTTTCTCGACTCGGCCCTGCACATCGATTTCGACAGGCTCGCCACCAGCCTCACGCACGCCCTGGCCCGACGCCGGGGAGAGGAGATCATCGTATTCTACGGCACCTGTCACCCCCTCATGGAGAGGATGCTCGCAGAGGCCAACACCTTCAGGACGCGTGGCCAGAACTGCTGCGAGATGCTCCTGGGGGCGGAAGCGTTCCACGCGGAGCTTGCCATGGGGGCCTACTTCCTCCTGGAAGAGTGGGCCCGGCGCTGGGAAGATATCATGACAAAGACCTTCAACACGACTAAGCTGGAGATCATCCGCGACATCTTCCGGGGTGACCGGAAATATTTCCTCGGCCTCCGGACCCCCTGCTCCGGCGATTTCACGGCCGAGGCCGAGGCGGCAGCGAGGATGGTGGGGTTGCCGCTCCGCTGGCTGGATGTTTCCCTCGACCACCTGGAATCGGTGCTCCTTGAGGCGATCACGCGAAAACAGGGAGATATGCAATGCCGGAGATGATCACCATAACCAGGGATGAGTTGGAACATCTGAAGGAGCGCGCCAACAAGTGCTCCATGGACAAGTCATACCTCCAGCTGGTCATACGCCTGATAAACAGGGTCAGCGCCGCTTCGGGGCTCCACGATACGGTCGACTGCATGCTGCATAATATCCTCGACGTGGTTGGCGGTGTCAACATCATCCTCTATTACGTGATCGACAGCGATATCTTCTATGCGGATGTCTACGGCAGGAAGATGCGGCTCGACAGCATCGAAGACGAACCGGTGGAGCGGGTCTTCTCCTCCCGCGAGGCCGTGGAAATGGAGCATGACTTCAGCGACACGCGGATGACGACCCCCGAATTCACCAAGGCATACACCTGGGTCTACCCCCTGCTGGTCGGTCCGGAACTCGTCGGCGTGCTCAAGATGGAGAGCCTCCACATCGGCATGCGCGAGCTGTATCAGCATCTGCCGGCCTTATTTAATTTTATTGCCCTGGCCCTGAAGAACGAGATCATGGGCCACACCAGGCTAAAGGAGGCGTATGACCAGTTGAGCAAGGCAAACGCGGAGCTGACGAACGAGATCGAAGAACGGGAGCGGGGCGAGGAGGAGTTGCGAACGGCCAGGGACGAGCTGGAAGAGCGGGTTGCTGAGCGGACCATGGAGTTGTCGAAAACAAACGAACTGCTGCAAATCGAACTCACCGAACGCAAGCGGGTGGAGGAGGCTTTACGCGAAGCGGAGCAATTATGGAGGGGAGTTTTTGCCGCCGCGAATGACTCGGTTTTGTTGCTGGATGAAGAATACTATGTAACCGCACATAACGATGCCGCCGAAAGAATGTACGGGCGCGGCCTGTCGGGCTTGAACCTGCGCGACTTGCGCGCTCCCGAAACGCGCGCTCAGATTGACGCGCAGATGGATCAAGCCGTCAAAGAAAACGGCGCGCGCTGGGAGACCTTGCATCTGCACGCCGATGGTTCAACCTTCCCGGTCGAAGTCAGCACCAAGCCATTCGAGTCTGGTGGCAGGCAACAATTCGTCCATATCGTTCGGGAGATCACCGAACGGAGGAAGGTGGAGGAGGCTTTACGCAGATCCGCCGAGGAGATCCAGGACCTCTACGACCGCGCTCCCTGCGGTTACCACTCCCTGGACAAGGACGGCGTCTTCGTCCGGGTCAACGACACCGAGCTCCAGTGGCTCGGCTACAGCCGGGAAGAGATAATCGGAAAGAGGCGTTTCCTCGACTTCCTCACCGAGAAGAGCCGACAAAACTTCAGGGAAAACTACCCCCGCTTCATGGAACAGGGATGGATCAGGGACATAGTTTTCGAGATACTCCACAAGGATGGCTCGCTCCTCCCAGTGCTCCTTAGCTCCATTGCGATCTACGACGACGCCGGTGACTACCTGATGAGCCGCTCGACCCTCTATGACATCACCGAACGGAGGAAGGCGGAGGAGAAGGAACATCTCCTGAGCGCCATCGTCCAATCCTCCGACGACGCCATCGTAGCAAAGGACCCGGACGGGGTCATCCTCTCCTGGAACAGGGGGGCGGAGCGGATCTACGGCTACAGCGCCGAGGAGGCCATAGGGGGATCGGTATCCATGCTGCTCTCCCCCGATCGCCCGGATGAATTGGCGGAGCTCATGGGTCACCTCAGACAGGGAGAGCGGATCGAGCACTACACGACGGAGAGGATGCGCAAGGACGGTCAACGGATCTCAGTTTCGCTGACACTTTCCCCCATCATGGATCGGGAGGGGAATATCCTGGGGGCATCTTCCATAGCCCGCGACATCACCGACCAGGTGCGCGCCGAGGATGAGATCACCCGGCTCAACAGGGAGCTGGAAGATCGGGTGGAGACCAGAACCCATGACCTGGAGGAGAAGCGGGCCGAACTGGTGGAGAGCCAGGGGGCATTGATGAACATCGTGGAAGACATGAACGAGAAGACCGAGGAACTGGAGAAGGCCAATGCAAAGCTTAAGGAGCTGGACCGCCTCAAGTCGATGTTCATCGCCTCCATGAGCCACGAGCTGCGCACCCCTCTGAATTCCGTAATCGGCTTTTCGAGCGTGTTGCTCAACGAGTGGGTCGGGCCGATCAATGCTGAGCAGAAGGAGAACCTCG
>JBGPID010000310.1:0-4027 GCA_041484725.1 Geobacteraceae bacterium
GCGCAGCCGAAGCGGCCGCGGTCACAGATGAACCATCCGTTCACCGCATCGTTGCGCCGGGCCATGGTCTTGAGCAGTTCCCGATAGCGGGCCGCCGGAATCGTATTGCAGCCGAGCGAGCACCACGGGCAGACCGAGGGGGCCATTTCATAGTCCCAGTAGCGGGCCCGGAAGCGGGCGGTCTTGTCCGTATATACGCCGGTCGGGCAGAGGTCGACGAGATTGCCGGAGAAGGGGGATTCGAGCTTCCCCTCCTGGAACCTGCCGAAGTAGACCCGTGCCGCGCTCCCCATGACCCCCAAGTCGTCGCCGCCGGCGAACTCCTGGTAAAAACGGACGCAGCGATAACATTCGATGCAGCGGTTCATCTCGTGCTCGATATGGGGGCCGAGATCCTGGTTGAGGAAAGTATGCTTCTTCCCCTTGTAGCGGCGGATGCCATGACCTCCGGCAATGGTGTAGTCCTGAAGGAGGCACTCACCCCCCTCGTCGCAGACCGGGCAGTCATGGGGGTGGTTGATCATCAGCCACTCGATCACCAGCTGCCGCAGCCGTAGTGCCTCGGGGTCGCTGGTGGAGATCACCATCCCGTCCTGGGCCGGCATCATGCACGACATCTGGATCCCCTTCACCGGGCCTTCCAGGAAGTTCATGGCGCAGAGGCGGCAGGCCCCGACACTCCCCAGCGCCGGGTGGTAGCAGAAATGGGGAATCCAGATCCCCGCCTGCTTTGCCGCCTCCAGCACGTTCGTGCCGGCAGGCACTTCTACTTCGATGTTGTCGATGGTCAGTTTCGGCATAAAACCCTTTTAACCGCTGAAGAAAAACAAGGCAAAAACTAAATTCCGTCTCACACAAAGCCACAAAGACACGAAGATGATCAAAATTAGAAGCATTTATATATGTTCAAGCAAAATGCATTTACTTGCTTTTCTTTGTGTCTTTGTGGCTTTGTGTGAACAATCATCGTTTTAAATTAAATCTGTTCTGCACCCTCTTACGTCTCTTTTAACTTTTAAAAGGGCATTTCTTTTTACTTATATGTTCCCGGATCTCGTCGTCGAACAGCCTGAGCAGCCCTTCCACCGGTCCCATCGCCCCCGGCGCTAGGGCGCAGAAGGCGTAGCTCAGGAATTTGACGTGCTCGCGGAGGATGTCGATGTCTTCCGCTACCCCGTTCCCCGCCTCAAGCCTGGTCAAGACCTCCCGCACGAAGGGGAGCCCCTCCCGGCAGGGTGTGCACCAGCCGCACGACTCGTGGGCAAAGAACTGGATCAGGTTGAGGGTCGCCCCCACCATGCAGGTATTCGTATCGAAGACAACGATGCCGCCGGTGCCGAGGCGCGAACCGGCCTTGGCCACCGCATCGAAGTCCATGGGGAGATTGAAATGCTCCTCCGTCAGGTAAGGTGTGGAAGCGCCGCCGGGGATGCATGCCTTGAATTTTTTTCCAGCAGCCATGCCGCCGCAAGGGCCTTCGAGTATCTCGCCGAGGGTCATGCCGAGGGGCAATTCCACGCAGACGGTGTTCCGCACATGGCCGCTGATGCAGAAGAGCTTCATCCCGGACGCCTCGGGGATCCGTGCCAGCCCCTTGAACCAGGAAGGTCCTTGGGCGATAATGTACGGGACGTTGGCGATCGTCTCCACGTTGTTCACCACCGTCGGGCCTTGCCAGAGTCCCTTCACCGCCGGGAAGGGGGGCTTGGCGCGGGGGTTGGCCCGCCTCCCCTCCAGGGCGTTCATGAGGGCTGTCTCTTCGCCGCAGATATAACGGCCGGCGGAGAGATGGATATCCAGTTCCATGGAGAAACCGCTCCCCAGGATGTTTTCCCCGAGAAAGCCCGCTGCTTTTGCTTCTTCGATGGCCTGCCGGAGGTTGGCGGCCGGCGTTTCGTAGCCGCGGCGGATGAAGATGAAGGCGTGGTGGACGCCAATGGCGTAGCCGGCGAGGATCATACCCTCGACCAGGGAATAGGGGTTGTTCTCCAGAAGCACCCGGTCCTTGTAGGTTCCCGGCTCCATCTCGTCGCAGTTGCAGATGAGATAGCGGGGCCCGTGCAGGTCGCGCGGCACGAAAGACCACTTCTTCCCGGTCGGGAATCCCGCGCCGCCGCGGCCGCGCATGCCGGAGTCGATCACTGTCTGCTGGACGTCGTCGGGCGACATCTCCGTGAGTGCCTTCTTCAAGGCCGCGAAACCCCCCTCGGCGCGGTACTCAGCGAAGGTCACCGGCCGACCGGGCTTGTTATGTCTGAAAAGGACCTGTTCCATAATTAGTTATTGGTGAATTGCATCCCGATTTTTCCAAACGCCATATGCTATTTGCTTACTTAAAAGTCTTCAGTATGTAGTCGGCAATAGCCTTGGCTTCCTTGTCGGAGATGGTTTTGCTGTCGAATGCGGTCATTCCCGCTCCTGGTTTGCGCATCAGTTTGATGATATCCTTGGCGCTCTTCACCCCATTGGCCTCGCGGTCCTTCTTGCTCAAGGTCTTGGTCGGGGTAATCATGTTGCCGCCATCTTTATGACATACTACGCAGTGCTCCACGAACTCTTTCTTCCCGTCGATCTTCCCGCCTTTTTTGGTGTCGGCCAAGCCGGCCGTAGCAAATAAACCGAGTGTCAGCGTCGCAACTGCTGCAACTAATCTTTTTTTCATGCTGTTCCTCCTTGATAGAATGTCCTGAGATTTACCCTTATGGCGACATTTTCTCTTTCTCCAGGATCTCGTCCGCCTTTTCCTGGGTGAGATTTTCGTACATGTTTTCGCCGACCATCATGGCCGGCGCGTTGCCGCAGTTGCCTAGGCATGAGCAGGGAAGGAGGGTAAACATGCCGTCCGTTGTCGTCCCTCCGGGCTCAACGCCGAGCCGTTTGACGAGGTGCGCCATGAGCTCTTCATCCCCCATTGTCCAGCAGGAGATGGAATCGCAGATCTTGATCACCTTTTTCCCCACCGGCCGGCGGTAGATCATCTCATAGAAAGTGGCGAGTTCCTCCACCTGCAACGGCGAAAGGCCGAGGATCTCCGCTGCCTCCACTACACCCTCATCGGTCAGCCAGCCGTAATGGTTTTGCACTTCCTTCATCACGTCGACCGCCGCCTCACGGGGGGTAATGGCCGAGGCAACGCGGGCTTCGAGTTCCTTTTTCAGTTTTTCGGGTATCATCTACAGGCAAAGTCCTTTCAGCGAAATAGGATTACGCGTAATTAACTACCTGTCCAGGTCCGACAGGACGAAGTCAATCCCTCCAAGAACAGCCAGCAAGTCCGCCAACAGCCGCCCGCGGGTCATGAGCGGGACCGCCTGGATGTGCGGGAAGGACGGGGTCTTTATCCGCATCCGGTACGGGATGTTGATCCCGTCGGAAACCACGAAATAGCCGTTTTCCCCTTTGGGGGCCTCGATGGCGGCGTAGCACTCCCCCCTTGGCGGCGTCATGCCGCGGCTGGTGTTTACAAAGTGGTGAATGAGCGATTCGATGTTCTGCAGGGTGTCCGGCTTCTGGGGGAGGACATAGCGGTAGTCGTCGGTCATCCAGCGGCCGCCGGGCATTCCCTTCATCGCCTGCTCCACTATGCGCAACGACTGTTTTATCTCCTCGACCCTGACCAGGTAGCGGGCATGGCAGTCTCCGCCTTCGGCGGTTACCATATCGAAGTCAAAGAGGTCGTAGCCGCTGTACGGTATCTTTTTCCGCAGGTCCCAGGCAACGCCCGAGGCCCGCAGGTTCGGACCGGTGATGCCCCAATCGACAGCCTCGTCGGCGGAAAGCGTTCCCACATCCTTGATGCGCGCCAGGAAAATCGGGTTTTTGTTCAACAGGTCCTCATATTCCTTCAGGCGCGGCGGGATCCAGCGGAGGAACTCTTTAACCGGCCCCTCCCATCCTTCCGGGAGGTCATCGGCCACGCCGCCGATGCGGAACCAGGAGGGGTGCATCCTGCCGCCGGTGATCATCTCGATGATGTCGAATATCTTCTCGCGGTCGTAGAATGTATAGAATACCGGGGTCATCGCCC